>NZ_JBXAOB010000017.1:0-128287 GCF_058802345.1 Pseudomonas sp. GW822-FHT02D10 | reverse complement strand
ACCAAGGAGTTTTCCGTTTCGACTGCGCCGGAAGTGGGGCGAATTATAGACGTCCAGAATCTGCCGTCAACACTTAACTTGGCTTTTCTATACTGACTGGCGAAAGCAGCCGATCAGGCACCGCAATCCGCCTGATCCCACTACGCTTAATAGAGTCCGCCCAGCGAGCAACCTCGCCATGAAGATCTCCCTGAAGCTGGCCGCGTTCAGCATTGCAGCAACCGTGTTCTATCTCGGACTCGCCATTCTCGGATCGGGTGGTTTTGCTGCGTTTTTCTCTCATCCAGCCCTGGCGGTCATTGTCCTTGCGACACTGGTGATGACGGGACTGGCACTGCTGACAGAAGGCAATTTGAGTTCCGGGGTACGTGAAGACCGGACCAACCGTTGGGTGCTGCCGGTATTTGGGGTGATCGGTCTGCTGTCCGCGTTTATACCGGCCTATACCGACCGAGTGGATTTCTGGACCTTCGGTGGCGAAGGTATACGCTGGGTTGGCGCGATTCTATTCATTGCGGGTGGTGCATTGCGGATGTGGCCAGTATTCGTACTCGGCAAGCGCTTCAGTGGCCTGGTTGCCATTCAGCCTGGGCATACACTGGTGACTGAGGGTATCTACCGAACGCTGCGTAACCCGAGTTATCTCGGGATGCTAGTCAACGCCCTGGGCTGGGCGCTGGCCTTTCGTTCCAGCGTCGGGGTCGTACTCACCCTCCTGCTGCTCCCCGCCCTCATCGCCCGCATAAACGCCGAAGAAGCCTTGTTGCGCAGTCAGTTTGGCGCTGAGTACGAGGCTTACTGCGCGAAGACCTGGCGGCTCATCCCCGGGCTCTATTAAGAGCAGAGCCCGCTACTGGCACAGCCAACGCTTAGCGGGCAAGCACCTCGGCCAATCGGATCTAAACTGGATACACCCTGGTTCGCAATGTTGTTGCCGGGCTGTTCTGAGCCGTCATAAACGCTTTACCAAGAGACCCACCATGATAAGAGTTTCTTTCCTCCATGCGTCCTTGCCGCTCTTGCTAATGGGTTTCGGCCATTGGTCTTCCCCTGCAGTACGCCGATGCCAAGGCAAGCGTCAATGCCGCCGGGTGCCCGAATTCGATTCAATCAACCGACCGGAAGGCAATGGCGTCAGCGTCAACCTGACATTGGCGCTCCTCTAAGCGCAACATCACCGTTGCGCGGGACTCTCGAGCGAGGGCAACGACATGAACCGCAGCGACGTACTGATCATTGGCGCCGGCCCCACAGGACTGGTCCTGGCGCTTTGGCTCAGCAAGTTGGGAATCCGGGTGCGCATCCTCGACAAGACCAGCGCACCCGGCACCACTTCGCGCGCCCTGGCGGTTCAGGCACGCACGCTGGAGTTGTACCGCCAGCTCGACCTCAGTCAGGCCGTGGTGCAAAACGGCCACAAAGTGCCGGCGGTCAATCTGTGGGTCAAAGGCAAACCGGTGGCGCGATTACCGTTCGAAGACATCGGCAAAGACCTCACCCCTTACTCGTTCCTGGAAGTCTACCCACAGGACGAGCACGAGCGGTTATTGATCGAACGCCTGGAGAAGTTCGGCGTGGTGGTCGAGCGCAATACCGAACTGACCGGTTTCATCGAACACGGCGGCACCATCACCGCGCAGCTACTCCTGCCCGACGGGCAGGAGCATACCTGTCAGGCCTGCTACCTGGCGGGTTGTGACGGCGCTCGTTCTACTGTGCGCAAGGCACTCGATATTGGCTTCCCCGGTGGCACCTATCAGCAAGTGTTTTATGTCGCCGACGTCGAGGCCTCAGGTCCAGTGTTCAATGGTGAATTGCACGCGGACCTTGATGAGGCAGACTTTCTGGCGGTTTTCCCGTTGGCCAGCGAAGGTCATGCGCGACTGATCGGAACCGTGCGCGACGAACGCGCGGAACAGGCCGAAACCCTCAAGTTTGAAGACGTCAGCAGCCGGGCCATCGAACACCTGAAGGTTCAGGTACACAAGGTCAACTGGTTCTCGACCTACCGGGTTCATCACCGGGTCGCGGACACCTTCCGCTTCGGGCGCGCCTTTTTGCTGGGGGATGCCGCCCACGTGCACAGCCCCGCCGGCGGCCAGGGTATGAACACCGGTATTGGCGACGCAATCAACCTCGCCTGGAAACTCGCCGCCGTTCTCAATGGAGCAGCCAACGACAAACTGCTCGACAGTTATGAAGTCGAACGCATGGCCTTTGCCCGGCGACTGGTGGCGACCACCGATCGGGTGTTCAATTTCGTCTCTGCTGAAGGCGCAATGGCCGATCTGATACGCACCCGCGTTGCACCATTTCTGTTGCCCAAAATGGTCTCATTTGAACTGGCGCGCGAGTATCTGTTTCGTACGGTGTCGCAAATCACCCTGAATTATCGCGGGATGCCTCTGAGCGAAGGTCACGCGGGCCATGTTTTCGGTGGTGATCGCCTGCCCTGGGCACATGACAGCGAGACCGATAACTTCAACAGCCTGGCAAGCCTGAACTGGCAGGTTCATGTGTACGGCGACACCAGCGAAGAAATGCTTGCCTGGTGCGCCGAACATCACCTGGCCCTGCACATTTTCGACTGGCATCCAACTCACGAAGCCGCCGGGCTGGCGCGCAATGGCTTCTATCTATTAAGGCCTGACAGTTATGTGGCCGTCGCCGACCTGTCCGCCGACCCGAAAGTCATCGAGCGTTACTTCCGGGACCACGGGATTAAACCGTTCCTCTGGTAACAATGGCACACCGACGGCTTAGATCCCGCTCAACGCCAGGTCCATCGCAAAGTAGGTGAAGATCAGGTCCGCACCCGCACGCTTGATCGCACCCAGGCTCTCGCGCACCACGCGGTCTTCATCGATGGCACCGGCGGCAGCGCCGAACTTGATCATCGCGTACTCACCACTCACCTGATAAGCCGCCAACGGCAAACGCGACGCTTCGCGGATATCACGGATGATGTCCAGGTACGCACCGGCCGGTTTGACCATCAGTGCATCGGCGCCTTCCTGCTCGTCAAGCAGCGACTCACGCACGGCCTCTCGGCGGTTCATCGGGTTCATTTGGTAACTTTTACGATCACCTTTGAGCGCGCTGCCGCCGGCTTCACGGAACGGACCGTAGAGCGCCGAGGCAAATTTGGTCGAATAAGCCATGATCGAGGTCTGGCTGAAACCGGCTTCGTCGAGCGCCCGGCGAATGGCCTGGACCTGCCCGTCCATCGCCGCGGAAGGCGCAATCACGTCGGCCCCGGACCGTGCGGCGGCGACGGCTTGCTTGCCGAGGTTGATCAGGGTTTTGTCGTTGTCGACTTCACCCGCGTGCATCACCCCGCAGTGACCATGATCGGTGTACTCGCAAAAACAGGTGTCGGACATCACGATCATCTCCGGCACCGCGTCCTTGCAGATCCGCGCCATACGCGACACCAGACCGTTTTCATTCCAGGTGTCGCTGCCGCTGCCATCCAGATGATGAGAAACCCCGAAGGTCATCACCGACTTGATGCCCGCCCGTGCATAGCGCTCGATTTCCCCGGCCAGTTTCGATTCTGGAATCCGCCGCACGCCGGGCATGCTGGTAATCGGTACGAAATCGTCAATTTCCTCTTCGACAAAGATCGGTAGCACCAGGTCATTGAGAGTGAACTCGGTTTCCTGGAACAGGCTGCGCAACTGCGGATTGCGGCGCAAACGGCGCGGACGGGCTTCGGGGAACTGGCTGGACATGGGATTTCCTGGCAGGAGGCCAACGGCCTGGACAAGACAAAAGTCGTAAAGGAGGGGAGCTTATGCCCCTCTCCCCCACCGATACAAACGTAACCTCAGGAAAAGTTTATTTCCGATTCGGTAACAGTCTGGCGCTTGCCAGCCAAAAGCCCCACAGACACTTCCTCGCATGGCGACAACCCCGACGGATCCGGGACAGGACGCCACTCCAAAGCGCCGCTCTGGAGTGGTGCTGTTTGCCGTTACTTGGGAATTTCCAGCCCGCGAATCACTGCCGGCCGTGCCAGGAAGCGTTCCAGCACACGCAATACATTCGGGAAGTTCTCGATCCCAACCAGGTCACCCGCCTCATAGAAGCCAATCAGGTTGCGCACCCAAGGGAAAGTCGCGATATCGGCAATGGTGTAACGCTCGCCCATGATCCAGTCGCGGCCTTCCAGGCGGCCGTCGAGCACTTTCAGCAAACGCTTGCTCTCGTTGACGTAGCGATCACGCGGGCGCTTGTCCTCGTAATCCTTACCGGCAAATCTATTAAAGAAGCCCAACTGACCAAACATCGGTCCGATGCCGCCCATCTGGAACATCAGCCACTGAATCGTCTCGTATCGTGCGGCCGATTCCTGCGCCAGCAGTTGCCCGCTTTTGTCGGCGAGGTAGATCAGAATCGCCCCGGATTCGAACAACGCCAGTGGCTGATCATCCGGCCCATGAGGGTCCAGGATCGCCGGAATCTTGTTGTTGGGGTTCAGCGACAAAAATGCTGGAGACAGCTGATCATTAGTGTCGAAACCCACCCGGTGGGGCTCGTAAGGCAGTCCGATTTCTTCGAGCATGATCGAGACTTTGACGCCGTTGGGTGTCGGCAAGGAATAGAGCTGTATCCACTCGCGAAACTGCGCAGGCCATTTTTCAGTGATCGGGAATGCAGACAGATCGGTCATGGTGAACATCCAGTGACAATTGAATGGCGATGATGGCCTTGGTCGCGGCAGATGCCCGGCCTTTAAGGCGGCTAGATTATAGGCACGGCGCTGATCGGGGCGGGCTAAATCAGAAACATTCTGTCGATAACCTTCCCGGCGGCCCGCACGGTCCCGCAGATAAAGTAAAGCGCGCCGTTTCGAATCGAACCAAAGGGTACCTGCGGACTCTCAAGGCTGCCCTTGCGTTAGACGAATCGGCCCCACGACATGAAAAACACTTGAAGCCGAGAGCGCTCAATGTGATGTTTTGTCAGCCTTAATCAAATGAGCTGAAGAATAATAACTCAATGAAAAAGCACCTGAACTTCGTTAAAAACCTGAAGCCGCGCACCATTGTATTCTGTGCGGCCTTACTCATAGCTTGCGTCCTGTTCCTGTCGCTGGAAGTCAGCAAGAGTTTCGCTCGACCGGCTGACGGCACCCAAACCCTGGTGTTTTTACGCCACGCAGAAAAACCAGCCGGAGGTCTCGGTCAGTTGAACTGCCAGGGCCTGAACCGTGCCATCAACCTGGCACAGCTACTGCCTGAGAAGTTCGGCAAGGCCAATTACGTGTTTGCCGCCAATCCAACACGCAATGTAGAGGAAGGCGAGTTCGACAACTCCTACAGCTACCTCCGACCACTACTGACCATCAGCCCCACCGCGATCAAACTCGGGCTGCCGGTGAACATCGAGTATTCGGTCAACGACATCGGCGAACTGGCCGACGAACTGCTTCACGACAAGTACCACAACTCGATCATCTACACGGCCTGGTCCCATGGCTATCTGCCGAAGTTGATCAATAAGGTGGCTGAAGAGGCCATCGGTGAGAAACGCCCCCTTCTCGACGACTGGCCATCCGACGATTTCGACTCGTTGTACGTACTGACTCTGACCTGGCACAACGGCAAGGTCACCTTGCTCAGCCACGGCTACAAGCAGGGTCTGAACAATGGCCCGCAGACATGTCCGACATAATGGGTCGGCTTGTGCCCACCGTTATCCGAGCCTCTGGACTAGACTGCACTGGAGTATGATGCGCCACTGTCCCTATTGTCCGGAGCCTCTGCATGTCCAACTCCTTAGCGATCCCCAACCGGGGCTTGGCGCTCTGGTGGAAACCCGCCCTGTTCCTGCTGGTCGCCTGTATCGGCCTCTACTACGTCAAGTGGTCGCCCTACTACCTCAAGGCTTTCGTGGCTGCTGACAGCCACAGTATCGGCGCCTCGATCCTCAACGATGAACAAACCGCGCCGCTCGCCGCTGCACTGACGTACGCCAAGGTGTACTTCCTGGCGATCTGGAAAGCGGCCGTACTGGCTGTGATTCTGGGTTCGCTGTTGCAGGTATTGATTCCACGAGACTGGCTGCTGAGATTGTTCGGCCGTACCGGTTTCGCTTCGACCTTGCGCGGTGGGTTGTTCGCCCTGCCAGGCATGATGTGCACCTGCTGCGCCGCGCCCGTGGTGTCAGGCATGCGCCGTCAAAACGTCTCGGTGGGTGCGGCGTTGGCGTTCTGGATTGCCAACCCGGTACTCAACCCGGCAACGCTGGTGTTCATGGGCTTCGTACTCGGCTGGGGCTTTACCGCACTGCGGCTGGTGGCGGGGATTGTGCTGGTGCTGGGTGTTTCGTTGGTCGCCCAACGCATCTCACGCCCCGATTACATGCCGGAGGCGGCGCTGGAAGCGGTGGCCGAAGCGACCCGCACAACCGACGCCCAACCCTTCCTGAGCCGCTGGGCGCGGACCTTGTGGCAACTGTTCTGGACCACTATTCCGATCTATGTGCTGGCAGTATTGGTTCTGGGCGCCGCCCGGGTCTGGCTGTTCCCTCACGTTGACGGTGCAATGGCTGACAGCTTGCTATGGCTGATACCGCTGGCCATCGTCGGCACACTGTTCATGATCCCCACCGCTGCGGAAATCCCCATCGTGCAAACCATGATGACCTTGGGTTTGGGTACCGCACCGGCCGTGGCGCTGCTCATGACCTTGCCGAGCATCAGCCTGCCGTCGCTGCTGATGCTGCGTAAAGACTTCGACACCCGGGTGCTGCTGACCGTGGCCGTGCTGACCATGTTGATTGGCGTGATTTGCGGGCTGATCGGGGCGTTGGTGCTTTAAAGGGGATTGCAGGCGCTGGTTAGCTAGCGCCTGCGTCTTGGATTAACGGTTACCGCGCTCACGCAAATACTCGAACACCGCCGCCTGTTCACCGACGAACTCGATTCGGGCGTCTTTCTTCTCGCGCTGGAAGGCGTACATCGGGTCGTAATACTCGCTCAACAACAGCTCAGTCCAATGACGGAACAATTCCACCTGGCCAGTACGGGCCATCTGTGCCAGAGCCTCTTCCATCAGTGTCATCAGTCGCTGATAGCGCTCGCCCCCCAAGCGTCTATGGATGTTGCTCAGACTCGATAGCAAACGTTCTGAAAACAGCGCAAAACCCTGCTCTGCGTACTCGGCAACAAACTCCGCATGCAAGTCGATCACGTAATCCTTAAGAATGCGCTCGACCCTGTTATCCATGCTGTCTTCCAGCCAAACCATCGGAAACCGTTGCATGCCTTGATACAGCGGGAGCGGTAAGGCACAGCTGCCGACCATGCGGCTTTCATCTTCCAGCACGAACTGCTCGATGCCCTTGGCGCGCTTTTTCAGTACATCGACCGCAAGACGGTTTTCGAAATCGATATTGGTGGGCTGCCCGGTTGCGCGTTTGCCAAAGCTGGAGCCACGGTGATTAGCATGACCTTCCAGGTCAAGACCGTTGTTCAGCTGGACGAGCACTTCGGTTTTTCCAGAGCCAGTCATACCGCCCAGCAAAACGAAGTCGCACTGTTCGACCGCCTGATCAACTGTCTCCAGCAAAAAAGTACGCATCGCTTTGTAACCACCGCCGACCCGCGGGTAATCGATGCCGGCTGCTTCCTTGAGCCACTGCTGGACGATCTGCGAACGCAAGCCACCTCGAAAACAGTAGAGAGCGCCCTGCGGATGGGCGTGGGCAAATTCAGTCCAGGCCTGAATGCGAGCATCTTTGACGTCACCGGACACCAACTGCTGCCCCAAGGCAATCGCCGCCTGCTGGCCTTGCTGTTTGTAGCAAGTACCGATGCGCTCCCGCTCGTTGTCGTTCATCAGCGGCAGGTTGATCACCCCAGGGAATGAGCCCTTGCTGAATTCGATCGGCGCGCGGGTATCCATCATCGGCCGATCATTGAGGAAGATGTCGCGGTAATCCGTGATATCGATGGGCATCAAATCACCTCTACCGCGTTGCTCTGTCGCTCAACCAGTTCACCGATCGGCGCCAGGTTCAGACCCAGCTCGGCGGCAACAGCGAGAAACTGCTCGTTGCCCTCGGGCGTCACGGCAACCAGCAAACCGCCGCTGGTTTGCGGATCGCACAGCACACGCTTGTGCAGTTCCTGTACGCGTCCAATCTTGTCGGCATAACTGTCGAAGTTACGCAGGGTCCCACCCGGCACACAGCCTTGATCGAGGTAGTACTCAACACCCGGCAGACGTGGCACCCGGTCGTAATAAATACGTGCGGTCACAGCGCTGCCATCGGCCATTTCCACCAGATGCCCCAGCAACCCGAAACCGGTGACGTCGGTCATCGCAGTCACACCGTCGAGTTTGCCGAAGCGGCTACCGGGTTTGTTCAGGGTGCACATCCAGTCACGGGCCAGGCCCACGTCGCTGGCGCGCAGTTTGCCCTTCTTCTCGGCGGTTGTGAGGATGCCAATGCCCAGCGGTTTGGTGAGGTACAGCAAGCAACCGGCGGTGGCGGTGTCGTTGCGCTTCATGTGGCGCTTTTGCACCAGCCCGGTGACTGCCAGGCCGAAGATCGGCTCCGGTGCATCGATCGAATGCCCGCCGGCCAATGGAATACCCGCCTCATCACAGACCGAGCGACCGCCGCGAATCACTTCCCGGGCAATCTCCGGCGCCAGCACGTTGACCGGCCAGCCAAGGATCGCAATCGCCATCAGCGGATCACCGCCCATGGCGTAGATGTCGCTAATGGCATTGGTGGCAGCGATGCGGCCGAAATCGAACGGATCATCGACAATCGGCATGAAGAAGTCAGTGGTCGACACCACGCCACGCTCGTCGTCGATGGCATACACCGCCGCGTCGTCGCGCGATGCATTGCCCACCCAGAGTTTCGGGTCGAGATTCTGCGCACCGCTACCGGCCAGAATCACCTCCAGCACCTGAGGTGAAATCTTGCAGCCACAGCCTGCGCCGTGGCTGTATTGGGTCAGGCGAATCGGCTCGCTCATGGGAGGCACCTCTGGAATTCAAGTTGAGCGATTCTACCAGAGCATCGTGCAAACGCTGACAGATACCTGGCCGGCCGCAGTGTGGCGATTGGGTCAAGGCAACAAAATCACCTTGTCGCCGCTGCCCTGATTCACCTCGGCATAACGCTCAAGCCCCTCGGCCAGCGGCGATTCCACCAGTCCTTCCGGCAGCGGCAACAACCCGTCATCAAAGAACCGGCCGAACTGCTTCAGCATCGCCGCGCAGGCTTCGACGCCGTACAGCAACGAGTTGATCCCGACCACCGAACCGCCACGGCGATACAGCGCCAGCGCCGGCAGCTGCACATACCCGTCGACGGGTGCGGCGATGATTGCGATGCGGCCGAAAGTGGCCAGCGCCGCCACCGCCGCCGGCAGCCAGAAACCTGTGGTGTCGAAAATCACGTCGGCACCACCCGCGAAAACCACATTGACCTGAGCACCCAGCACCTCCGGTGTTTCCAGTTGAATCGTGTTAAAACCCTGAGCCTGCAAGGCCTTTACCTGCTCCGGACGCCGCGCTGCGGCCAACACTTGAGCGCCACGAATTTTCCCCAGCGCCAACGCCGCGCTCCCCACCGCACCACCACCGATCACCAGCAAACGGGTTTGCGCGGTCACCAGGCTGCGCTCCAGCGCATCCCACGCGGTGGTGTAAGGCACGCCAAGGCTGGCCGCCTGGGCAAAACTCAAATGCTTCGGCTTGAGGGCCACGCCCTTGGCCGGCAGTTTCGCGTATTGCGCATGGGAGCCATCGGCAAAGAAGCCCAACTCACGGCCCGTGCCCCAGACTTCCTGACCGACCAGCGCCTGCGGCCCTTCAATCACCACACCGGCAAAGTCGCGACCGGGGATCCGCGGCAGCGTGGTGTAGGGAAAACGTCCGAGTACGTTCTTCACATCGCTGGGGTTCAGGCCAGCAGCCTTGATCTGCACCAACACCTCGTTGGCGCCCGGAACCGGGGTCGGCACCTCAACGTAATGCAGGGCCGCCAGATCACCGGTTTTATCGAATTGCAGTGCTTTCATGGGAACGTCCATCTGATAAATGAAGAGGGTTTCAGGAGATCCAGCCAGCGACCAGCTGCCGACCCATTGGCCACAGCTGCTCGCCGGCCAACATGCCCAGCAACCCCACCAATGCGATGGCCGGTGGCGCGGGCGAACGAAAATCCAGTGCGCCGTAAAGCAGGCCAACGCCAAGACCAATGGCCAGTGAAATGAGGTAGTTCATGCTGAACTCCGTGCATGGGGAATGCATAGAGTCTAGAGAGTCGCCGCTAAAGCGATCGGCCAAGTACTTCAGGATTTCGGCCAAATGCCGTTCTACGGCGCTGAGCTGAAATCGCCTTTTCGGGAAAGTTGCGAGGGTGGAACGCCCAGCTCGCGGCGAAACATGTCGCTGAAGCTGCTCGGCGAATAGCCCAGATCGAGAGCGATTGCACTGACCGGCACGCCCTGGATCAGCTCGGCGACCGCAACCGCCAATTGCACCTGACGCCGCCACTCGGCAAAGCCCATGCCTAATCCATCCTTGAACAACCGCGCCAGGGTCCGCACGCTGGCGCCGGCATTTTCGGCGTGCTGCTCGAAGGGGATGTCCAGCGACGGTGCGGCCATGACCGCCTGGCAGAGGTTCACCAAACGCCGCTCGCTGTTGCCCGGCATGGGAATTTTCAGCAGTGAACGTTTCGCCCGCTTCAGTTCCAGCAACGCCAGCCCCACCAGCGCCTCGTAGTAATCCGCCGGCCCACTGTCATCCTGATCCACCAACCCGAGAATCAACTCGCGCAGCAATCCACCGACCTCGATCACCTGAACGCTGCTGTCCAGGGTCGCGGCCAACTCAGGACGCAGGTAGATATTGCGCATCTGCAAGTCCGACACCACGCGAATCCCATGCACCACGCCCGGCGGCAACCAGACCGCCCGTTGCGGCGGTACCACCAGCGCTTCAGCGGGTGTCTCGACCCACATCACCCCGCTCATCGCATACAGCAACTGCCCCCAGACGTGCTCGTGCGGCTCGATATACAAGCCGCGCGGATAGGTGCGCGCCAACGGCTGCACCGGCACATCGGTGTCGCTGAGATCAGGCGGAGCGGCAAGGGCCATGGGCAAGGATCGTGATAGAGGCAGAGGGCCTAATGGTAACGAGGCACCGCGATTGCTGCCAGTTGACACACCCGCTCAACGTGGAGCGCAACCGCCTCCACGTTCAGGCGGAGGTTTTCAGCCGTGAGTCCCCTTGGCGCATTGGCAACCCGCTGAGGTGCAGGCTTCGCCGTGCTCATGATGCTTGGCGCAGCCCTCACAGCAATAGTGTTTACCGTGGCGGACGATAGAGTGCTCACCCAGTTTGCAGTTGCAGTTGGGGCAGGCGCAGGTCGTTGCTTTCATTAATCTGACTCCATGCGTGTGGTCGTCCAGAGGCGGCACCGATGCCGCACCTGAAGCAATGACCGCACCCGACGACGTGATACGCGGCCCTCGCTCACCCATTAGGGTAGTCGATGGTGTGACGAAGCCGGGTATCGACCAAGCTCGCTGGCGGTGCTGACACTACGCTCAAGCCTTGATCGCGACCTCACGTCGCCTCTCGCGCCATGACTCAAGATCGTGCTGGAGTGATCACGGTTGGCCGTGGGATGATCGCCGCCACCGCGATTACCCCGGAGAGTTTGCATGTCGTTTAGTAAAAAGGCTGTTGTCCTGTTCCTGACAGCGGTCACCAGCCTCGCTGCCGTCAGCGTGTACGCCGCCAAGCAACCAGCCGCGAAAACCGCGCCGTCACAAAAAGTCTCGGCACTGGGCGGCAAATTCGCCTTCACCCTGCCCCAGGGTTTTATTGCCAACCCACTGGCGGGCGGCGACGCGGCCAAGGGGACTTCCGGCGCTGAAGGCACCATGTACACCAATCAGGCGAGCAAAACCGTACTGATCGTCGCCGAAAACACCTTGCCCAATGGCCTGAACGTCAAAGACAACGACGCCGCATTCCTCGATGAGTCAGTCTCCGGTTTCGCCACTCAGCAACGTGCAGCCTTGTCTGACTTCAACAAACAAAGCGAAAAAAGCCTGACCGTCAAAGGCCTCGGCCTGCGCCAGATCGACAGCACCGCCACCCAAGGCGGCGGGCCGACCCTCAACACCAGCCTGCTGGCCGGCTCCGGCACGCGCATGATGCTGATCCAGATCATCTCCCGCGCCGACGACAAGGCCGGGCATGCAGCACTGGTCAAACAGATCCTTGGCGAACAGTAAGCCGCCCGGCTACTGATTGATCCGCAACAGCCAGGCGTTCAAATCCTGCATTTCGGTCGCACTGATGGTGTGGCCGATGCCCGGATAAGCATGAAATTCAGGCGCGAGCGCAATGCTCTGCAACAGGCTGTTGGCCTCGCTGCCATCGCTGTAGGGCAGTTTCAGGTCGGCCGTCCCGTGACCGATGAAAATCGCCAGCGGCTCAAGCGCCTTGTCGGCCTTGAGCTGCGACCGCAACACCGGCAGAACCTTGCCACTCAACGCTGCAATCCCGCGCACTGTCTCGGGATGACGCAAGGCGACTTCATACGACATGATCGCGCCTTGGCTGAACCCCACCAGAAACACCTTATCGGCCTCGGTGTGATACTTCTTCGCCGCCAGCGCCACGAAATCGACAATCAGCGCAGTGCTACTGTTGACGTCATCGGCATCACCGTCATAAGCGCCTTCGCCCTTCTTGCGAAACCACTGATAACTGTCCGCCTCCACCGCCTGCGGCGCGCGGACCGACAGATACGTGTATTGCGTCGGCAACTCGTCCTTGATGTCGAACAGGTCCTCTTCGTTACTCCCCGAGCCATGGAGAAAAATCACCAACGGCTGATTGCGCGAATCAGGGTTGGATTGCTCAAGGTACGGCAACGGCAAATCGTCGTTGAGCGCCGCATGGGCAACCGAAGACACCAACAACATCAACACAGCAAAAAACCTGAACATGGACCATCCTAGAAAGACGACGAATTCGCGCCAAAGCCTAACACCACAAGAAGCACTCCCGAAAACCGCCCCCAACCACTCACCCAATTCACCGTCACCAGAGAGCAGCGCCATGCCCGAGCATTCGACTTCGTTGAACCTGATCCAGCACCACCCCGCCGAAGGCCCGGGTGCGATTGACGACTGGGCCGAGTCCCGGGGGCTGACGCTGAAGGTGTTCCGCGCCGACCTTGGCCAGCTCCCTCCAGCAGGCGCTGCGCCGGTCATCATTCTGGGCGGGCCCTATGAAGCCAACGCAGGTCCCGAGTGGCTGGCCGAGGAACGTCGGTGGCTGGCCGCAAGCATCGCGCAGGGCGCGCCCGTGTTCGCCATTTGCCTGGGTGCTCAGTTGCTGGCGTTGAGCCTGGGTGGGAACGTGCGGCGAATGGCCCAGACCGAAACCGGCTGGACCAAGGTCACGTTCGCCGACGGGCGCGCATTGCAGGTACTGGAATGGCATGAGGATGCGATTGATCTGCCACCAGACGCACGCTTACTGGCCAGCAGCGCCGTGTGTGAGCAACAGATGTACGCAGTGGGCTCGACCCACGTCGGATTGCAGTTTCACCCCGAATGGAACTCCGAGTCGGTAGCGCTACTCAACGCTCACTTTGGCGAAGAATCGCCCCTGCCGCGGGATCAGGACGACAGCGCCGCTTACCGCCAGGTGTTCGACTGGTTGCAAGCGACGCTCGACGAGTGGCGTGCAGCGTAGCGTTAGTTGAAGATCTCAGCCTGCGGCAGCTCCATCGAACCAGAAACCCTTCTGGAGCTGGTGAAGCCTGCGATCTTTAAAGCCTCATCAGCATTCGCAACCAATCGCCGCACTGACAGGTCGTTCAACCGCGCGGCTCAACTCAAAGCCTTCATCCAGCCACCCGGTTACTCCGCCGATCATTTCCTTGACCGGGTATTCCAGAGCCGCGAGTTTCACCGCAGCCTTATTCGCGCCGTTGCAGTGAGGGCCGGCGCAATACACCACAAACAGCGTGGTTTTCGGGTAAGCCGCCAGTCGTTCAGCGCTGATCAAGCGCTGAGGAATGTTGATCGCACCCGGCACATGCCCGCGCTCGAACGCCAATGGACCGCGCACATCCACCAGAACGAAGTCCACGTCACCGGCCTGCTGGCTGCCAAAAACGTCGGAACAGTCGGTTTCAAAGGTCAGGCGGTTGCTGAAGTGCATCAGGGCAACAGCGGATGGAGCGGCAGGAATGTCGCGAACCAGACTGGTCATGGGTGTTCTCCAAAGCGTATGTGGGCGTGAGAGGACTGTATCCAACAAGCCGATACCGCTACAGTGGCGCACAAGACACTCACTGGGAATTTTCCGCCAAATGCACACTGAACCCGGATTAGTCGCGATTCTGGCCTACGACGGTCTCTGCACTTTCGAGTTCGGAATTGCCGTGGAGATCTTCGGCCTGGCACGGCCGGAGTTCGACTTCCGCTGGTACGAACACCGGATCGTCGGCGTCGATCAGGGACCGATGCGCGCCATGGGCGGCATTCAGGTATTGGCAGACGGCGGCATGGAACTGCTGGAGACCGCGCGAACCATCATCATCCCCGGCTGGCGCAGCCGCAGTGAGGCGGTGCCCGAAGCGCTGCTTTCGGCCCTGCGCCAGGCCCATGCCCGAGGTGCGCGACTGCTGTCGATCTGTTCCGGGGTGTTTGTACTCGCGGCCACGGGGCTGCTCGACGGGCTGAGCGCAACGACTCACTGGCGCTATACCGAGGAACTGGCCGAGCGCTTCCCGAACATTCTGGTCGACCCCGATGTGCTGTATGTCGATGCGGGTCAGTTGATCACGTCCGCCGGCAGCGCCGCCGGCATGGATGCGTGCCTGCATCTGGTGGCGCGGGACTTCGGCACCCAGGTGGCCAACTCGGTGGCACGCCGGTTGGTCATGTCGCCGCAACGTACCGGCGGTCAGGCGCAGTTCATTCCCGCCCCCGTCAGCCGCACACCCCGCAGCGATCTGTCGCGCGTCATGCAGTGGGCCCGCGAGCGCCTGCATGAACCATTGGGCGTACGCGAACTGGCGAGCCAGGCGGCCATGAGCGAGCGAACGTTTCTGCGACGTTTCAGCGAAGCCACCGGTGCCTCGCCCAAATCCTGGCTGCAACAGCAACGTTTGGCGCGTGCTCGGGAATTACTGGAAAGCAGCGCCCACAACACCGAGTCCATCGCGTTGCAATGTGGTTACCGTTCGGTGGAGAGTTTCCGGGTGGCGTTTCGCAGCGTGGTCGGGTTGCCGCCGTCGGTGTATCGGGAGCGGTTTGGCCGCGAGGTGAAAGCGCTGTCGATGTGATTGCTTTCGATTGAGGGGAAGCTGAAAATGCGATCACCCGCAAACAGAGCAGCACGCCGTTTGCGGGTGAGGTGCAGCGCCCGGACTTAGTGCCCGCTGCGCAGCATTTCTTTCGACACGTATTTGCCGATTTCAAACTTTCCGATCGCTGCACGGTGCACTTCGTCCGGGCCATCGGCCAGACGCAGCGTACGTTGCATGGCGTACATATAGGCCAGCGGGAAATCGTTGGAGACACCCGCGCCACCGTGGATCTGAATCGCCCGGTCGATGACCTTCAAGGCAACATTCGGCGCAACCACCTTGATCTGGGCGATTTCGCTTTTCGCCACTTTGTTGCCCGCGGTGTCCATCATGTAGGCGGCTTTGAGGGTCAGCAGCCGCGCCATGTCGATTTCCATCCGCGAGTCGGCGATCTTGTCGATATTGCCACCCAAGCGCGCCAGGGGTTTACCGAAGGCGGTGCGGTTGATCGAACGCTTGCACATCAATTCCAGTGCCCGCTCCGCCATGCCGATCGAGCGCATGCAGTGGTGAATCCGGCCCGGGCCAAGGCGCCCCTGGGCGATCTCGAAGCCACGACCCTCACCCAACAGCACATTTTCATACGGTACGCGGACGTTCTCGAACAGCACTTCGGCGTGACCGTGAGGCGCGTCGTCGTAACCGAACACCGGCAGCGGACGAACAATCTTCACGCCGGGAGCATCCACCGGCACCAGAATCATCGAGTGCTGCTGGTGGCGCGGTGCGTCGGGGTTGCTCAGGCCCATGAAAATCAGGATTTTGCAGCGTGGATCGCACGCGCCGGAGGTCCACCACTTCTTGCCGTTGATCACCCACTCGTCGCCATCACGCACCGCACGGGCGGCCATGTTGGTGGCGTCGGAGGACGCTACGTCCGGCTCGGTCATGGCGAACGCCGAACGGATCTCGCCGCGCAGCAGCGGCTCCAGCCAACGTTGCTTTTGCTCTTCATTGGCGTAGCGCACCAGCACTTCCATGTTGCCGGTGTCCGGCGCCGAGCAGTTGAACGGTTCAGGCCCGAGCAAGGAGCGGCCCATGATTTCCGCCAATGGCGCGTATTCGAGATTGGTCAGGCCGGCGCCCAGCTCGGACTCCGGCAAAAACAGGTTCCACAAGCCTTCGGCCTTGGCCTTGTTTTTCAGCTCTTCCATGATTGCAGTCGGCTGCCAGCGATCGCCTTCGGCGACCTGGCGTTCGAACACCGCTTCGGCTGGATAAACATAAGCATCCATGAACGCAGTCACGCGTTCACGCAGTTCCTGAACCTTGGGCGAATAGGCGAAATCCATGGGCAGTTACCTTTTTTGACGAGGTGTTGAAGACGTTGTTGAGGTCATGAATCGATGCTAGATCAGCGTTGATAATTTACCTAGCCTATTCTCGGCGTGTATTAACATTCATCACCGATATATGATCGACTGATCGAGCCCACCTGCCCCTATAACAAAAACCAAGAGCGAAACGCCATGAATCTAAGCAAGGTCGACCTCAACCTTTTCATCGTCTTTGACGCGATCTACACCGAAGCCAACCTGACCCGCGCCGGGCAGATTGTCGGCATTACCCAGCCGGCGGTGTCGAACGCTCTGGCCCGCCTGCGCGAGACCTTCAACGACCCGTTGTTCGTGCGTACCGCCCAGGGCATGGTGCCTACGCCCATGGCGCAGAACATCATCGGCCCGGTACGTAACGCCTTGTCGCTGCTGCGGGTTTCGGTGCAGGAAAGCCGGATTTTCAACCCGCTGCAGGCGGTCAAGACCTACCGCATCAGCATGACCGACCTCACCGAAGCGGTGATCCTGCCGCCTTTGTTCCAGCGTCTGCGGCGGCTGGCGCCGACGGTGATCATTGAGAGTTTCCTGTCCAAACGCCGCGAGACCACCAAGGAGCTCGCCGCCGGCCGCCTGGACTTTGCTGTCGACGCACCGCTCAACACCGACCCGCAAGTGCGCCACGTCAAGCTGATGGAAGACCGTTACGTGTGCGCCATGCGCAAGGGCCATCCCCTGGCGAGTAAGGAAAAATTCACCCTCGACGACTACCTGTCACTGACCCATGTACACATTTCCAGCCGTCGTAGCGGCTTGGGTTACGTCGACCTGGCCTTGGGAAAAATGGGCATCCAGCGCAAGATCGCCCTGCGTTCGCAGCATTATCTGATGGCCTCGCAGGTGTTGCAGCAGACCGACATGGTGATGACCGTGCCGGAACGTTTCGCCCGCCGTCATGACCTGCACGCCTTTCATCTGCCGGTCAATGATGTGCCGCCGGTGGAAACCCACCTTTACTGGCACGAAAGCACCGACCAGGACCCGGCCAACCGCTGGATGCGCGAGCAGATGATCGAGTTGTGCCAGCAAGTGACGGCGCATGAGAAGAAGCTGGATAAAGCGTAAGACATTGGACCGCGTTATCGTTCTTCGTCGGATCGCCGCCCGGAGCAAGCCCGCTCCCACACTGTATCGGTGTTGAACATAGGATTTGATGCTCGAACTCGGTTTAGTGTAGGAGCGGGCTTGCTCGCGAAGAGGCCGGTTATGACAATGAAGATCAACACCCTTGACGTTTACGTCAACCTGACATTAGCTTAGCGCCATGACCTCTTTTTCGAGCGCGCCCATGAGTAGCCAGACCTACAGCATTTCCGACCTCGCCCGCGAGCTCGACATCACCACCCGCGCCATTCGCTTTTACGAAGAGCAAGGCCTGCTCAGCCCGGAGCGCCGTGGCCAGGAACGCATCTACTCGCCGCGCGACAAGGTCAGCCTGAAGCTGATCCTGCGCGGCAAGCGCATCGGCTTTTCTCTGGCCGAATGCCGCGAATTGATCGAACTCTACGACCCCACCAGTGGCAATCAGAAACAGTTGCACAGCATGCTGGCGAAAATCACCGAACGCCGTGAACAGCTTGAACAGCAGCTGCTGGACATCGAGCAGATGAAACTGGAACTCGACACCGCTGAAGAACGCTGCGTCCAGGCGTTGGAACAGACGATCAAGAGCCAGCAGACGGTCTGATCGTTCCCACATAACAACAGGTGAATTCCTTATGTCCCTCCCCACCCACGTACGCCTGATCGAAGTCGGCCCACGCGATGGTTTGCAGAACGAAGCCCAACCCATCAGCGTCGCGGACAAGGTGCAGTTGGTCGATGCACTCAGTGCCGCTGGCCTTGGCTATATAGAAGTCGGCAGTTTCGTATCGCCGAAATGGGTGCCGCAAATGGCCGGCTCGGCAGAGGTTTTCGCGCAGATCCAGCGCAAACCCGGCGTGACCTACGGCGCACTGGCACCGAACCTGCGCGGGTTCGAAGACGCGATCGCTGCCGGGGTCAAGGAGGTCGCGGTGTTCGCGGCCGCGTCCGAAGCCTTCTCGCAACGCAATATCAATTGCTCGATCAGCGAAAGCCTGGAGCGTTTCGTGCCGATCATGGACGCCGCCAGACAACACGGCGTCAGCGTGCGCGGTTACGTGTCCTGTGTGCTCGGCTGCCCTTACGAGGGTGACGTGGCGCCTGCGCAAGTCGCGATGGTTGCGCGCGAGCTGTACGCCATGGGCTGCTACGAGGTGTCCCTCGGTGACACCATCGGCACCGGCACCGCTGGCGCAACACGCAAGATGTTCGAGGTGGTTTCAGTCGATGTGCCACGGGACAAACTGGCCGGGCATTTCCACGACACCTACGGTCAGGCCATGGCCAACATCTATGCCAGTCTGCTGGAAGGGATCGCAGTATTTGACAGTTCCATCGCCGGCCTCGGCGGCTGCCCGTACGCCAAGGGCGCCAGCGGTAACGTCGCCACCGAAGATGTGCTGTACCTGCTCAACGGCCTGGGCATCGAGACCGGCGTCGACATGGAAAAACTGATTCTGGCCGGCCAACAGATCTGTAATGTCCTGGGCCGCCCGACCGGTTCACGCGTGGCCAAGGCCCGTAGCGCCAAGTGATGTATCCGGGTGTTACCGCCCCCGCAACAAAACGAGTAACACGGAAACAATCTGACCGAATTTTTATGAACGAATCGTCCTACAAAATGTTAAGTGATTGATTTTAAATGACTTTAAAAAGTTGGCATGGCTTCTGCTATCTCTATGGCATAACAAGAATAAAAAGCAGCAAACCTAATAAAAATAAGACGTAACGACTCTGACATAACAAAAACAACACGGCAGAGACGCAGCTAACAGATTTTTTTGGAGAAGGTGTGCTTTTCAGGGTGCTGCTTGCAGTAACCCGCAACCGGGCAGAGAACAACAAAACTACCTTCAGGTAGCTCCCGAACTGGTTGGATCGCTTGGCGAAAAGGCAGATCAGCGCTCAAAAAAATACGTTTGCTCTTGACCCCGGATGGGGGTCACCCAAAACAGCTGTAAAGGGCCACGGTTGCCAAAAACAACAACAGACCGCCCCTCAATAATAAAAAAAGAGCACGCAACGACAAATTAAAGGGGAGCTTCGGCTCCCCTTTGTGCTTTCTGGCGTTTGGGTTTTGGCCGCTCATCCTGTGGGAGCGGGCTTGCTCGCGAAGGGGGCAGCACATCCAGCATTGATGTGACTGATAGACCGCTTTCGTCGGATCGCCGCCCGGAGCAAACCCGCTCCCACAGGATTGTCGTTAACCTTTGTTGGCTTTCAACTCCTCGATACTGATCTCACGCATCTTGAACTTCTGGATCTTGCCGGTCACGGTCATCGGAAATTCCTCGACGAACTTGAAGTAACGCGGCGTCTTGAAGTGTGCAATCCGCTCCTTGCACCAGGTTTGCAACTCTTGCTCAGTGGCGCTGTGGCCCGGATGAAACTTGATCCAGGCAACGACCTCCTCACCGTATTTCTCACAGGGAATGCCGATGATCTGCACATCCGCCACTGCCGGGTGAGTGAAGAAGAACTCTTCCAGCTCTCGCGGGTAAATATTCTCGCCACCGCGAATGATCATGTCCTTGTTACGTCCGGCGATGCAGACGTAGCCGTCTTCGTTCATGGTCGCCAGATCGCCGGTGTGCATCCAGCCCGCCTGATCGATCGCCTCGGCCGTGCCTTGCGGGTTGTTCCAGTAACCGAGCATCACGCTGTAACCGCGGGTGCACAACTCACCGATGGTCCCACGGGGCACCAGATTGCCCGCCTCATCGATGATTTTGCTTTCCAGCTGCGGCTGGGTACGGCCGACGGTGGTGACGCGCAGTTCCAGGTCATCTGACGGACCAGTCTGTAGCGACACCGGGCTGGTTTCGGTCATGCCGTAGGCAATCTGTACTTCGCTCATGTGCATTTCGCTGATGACCCGACGCATCACTTCAATCGGGCAGGTCGCCCCGGCCATGATCCCGGTACGCAGCGTCGACAGGTCAAACTCTGCACGGCGCGGTTGATCAAGCATCGAAATGAACATGGTCGGCACACCGTACAACGCGGTGGCTTTCTCTTGTGCAACGGTGGTCAGCGTCAACAACGGGTCGAACGCATCGTTGGGATAAATCATGGTGCTGCCATGGGTGACGCAACCCAAGTTACCCATGACCATGCCGAAGCAGTGATACAGCGGCACCGGAATCACCAGACGATCGTTGGCGGTCAGCCCAAGGCTTTCGCCGACCATGTAACCGTTGTTGAGGATGTTGTAGTGACTGAGGGTCGCGCCCTTGGGGAAACCGGTGGTGCCGGAGGTGTATTGAATGTTCACCGCCTGGTCGAAATGCAGGCTGTTTTGGCGTGCCTTGAGCTGTTCGACCGGCACTCCGGCACCGAGATCCGTCAGTTGCGACCACGGCAGGAAACCTGAGGGCGGCTGCGCGTCGAGGCTGATCACACCACGCAAATCCGGCAGGCGTTCGGACTGCAAGCGACCTATGGATTGTTCGGCCAGTTCCGGCACCAGGCCTCGCAACATCGCGTGGTAATCGGACGTCTTGAACGAGCCGGCACACACCAGCCATTGGCAACCGGACTGCTTCAGCACGTACTCAAGTTCGGAGCTGCGGTAGGCCGGATTGATGTTGACCAGAATCACCCCGATTTTCGCGCTGGCGAACTGGCTGATGCACCACTGCGCACAGTTTGGTGCCCAGATGCCGAGACGGTCACCGGTCTGCAAGCCCAGCGCCAGCAAGGCCCTGGCGTGCAAATCGACGGCTTCGGCCAATTGCGTCCAGCTAAAGCGAAGTTGCTGATGACGCACCACCAATGCTTCGCCCTGCGGGTACTTCGCGACGGTGTTATCGAACGCCTGACCAATGGTCATCGCCAGCAAGGCTTTGTCCTGCGAACCACGACTATAGCTGTGCTGTGGGTGAGCACTGTGTTGATCCATGACGACCCCTATTGTCTTTTTTAGTGGGTGAGACGGTTGAACCTTTGCCGGTGACAGGCTTAGCTGCTCCTACGCAAACGGTTCGATTTTCAACCTCGAAACTGCCTCTACTCTCGCTCAAGTTGACGTTAACGTAAAGGGTGATTGACAGCCATTCGTCACAGGCTTACGTTAACGTAAAGGTGACAGTCGATTCGGCGCACTTCGCAGGCCGAGTCTCCATTTATAAAAACAAGTTTGAAGGTGCCCCATGAGCTATCCGACCCTGAATTTTGCCCTCGGCGAAACCATCGACATGCTGCGTGACCAGGTCCGTGCCTTCGTCAGCAAAGAGATCGCCCCACGCGCCGCACAGATCGATATCGACAACCTGTTCCCGGCTGACTTGTGGCGCAAATTCGGCGACATGGGGTTACTGGGGATTACCGTTCCAGAAGAATACGGCGGCGCCGGCCTCGGCTATCTGGCGCACGTGGTAGCGATGGAAGAAATCAGCCGCGGCTCGGCCTCGGTCGCCCTTTCCTACGGCGCGCACTCCAACCTCTGCGTTAACCAGATCAACCGCAACGGCAATCACGAACAAAAAACCAAGTACCTGCCGAAGCTGATCAGCGGCGAACACGTCGGTGCCCTGGCCATGAGCGAACCGAACGCCGGCTCCGACGTGGTGTCGATGAAACTGCGCGCCGACAAACGTGGCGACCATTACGTGCTCAACGGCAGCAAGACCTGGATCACCAACGGTCCGGACGCCAACACCTACGTGATCTACGCCAAGACCGACCTGGAAAAGGGCCCACACGGCATCACCGCCTTCATCGTCGAACGTGACTCGAAAGGCTTCAGCCGCAGCAACAAATTCGACAAGCTCGGCATGCGCGGCTCGAACACCTGCGAGCTGTTCTTCGACGACGTTGAAGTCCCCGAAGAAAACATCCTCGGCGTGCTCAACGGTGGCGTGAAAGTGCTGATGAGCGGCCTCGACTACGAGCGCGTGGTGCTCTCCGGCGGGCCAACCGGGATCATGCAGGCCTGCATGGACCTCATCGTTCCGTACATCCACGACCGCAAACAATTCGGGCAAAGCATCGGCGAATTCCAGCTGATCCAGGGCAAGGTCGCCGACATGTACACCCAGCTCAATGCCAGCCGCGCCTATCTGTACGCGGTGGCCCTGGCCTGCGAGCGTGGTGAAACCACCCGCAAGGACGCTGCCGGCGTGATCCTCTACAGCGCCGAGCGCGCCACACAAATGGCCCTCGATGCAATCCAGATTCTGGGCGGTAACGGCTACATCAACGAATTCCCGGCAGGCCGTCTGCTGCGTGACGCCAAGCTGTATGAAATCGGCGCGGGCACCAGTGAGATCCGTCGCATGCTGATCGGTCGCGAACTGTTCAACGAAACCCGCTAACGGAGCTGTCCATGGCAATCCTGCACACCCAGCTCAACCCCCGTTCGGCGGAGTTCGCCAGCAACAGCGCGGCGATGCTTACCCAGGTCGACGCCCTGCACACCCTGCTCGCCCAGGTCCAGCAAGGTGGCGGCGCCAAGGCCCAGGAACGGCATACCTCACGCGGCAAACTGCTGCCCCGTGAGCGGATCAATCGCTTACTCGACCCAGGTTCGCCCTTTCTGGAAATCAGCCAACTGGCGGCTTACGAAGTCTATGGCGAAGACGTTCCGGCAGCCGGGGTGATCGCCGGAATCGGCCGGGTCGAAGGTGTCGAATGCATGATCGTCGCCAACGACGCGACGGTGAAAGGCGGCTCGTACTACCCTTTGACCGTGAAGAAACACCTGCGCGCCCAGACCATCGCCCAACAGAACCGCCTGCCGTGCATCTACCTGGTGGACTCTGGCGGCGCCAACCTGCCGCGTCAGGATGAAGTATTCCCGGACCGTGAACACTTCGGCCGGATTTTCTTCAACCAGGCCAATATGAGCGCCATGGGCATCCCGCAGATCGCCGTGGTCATGGGCTCCTGCACCGCCGGTGGCGCTTATGTACCGGCCATGGCCGATGAAGCGATCATGGTCCGTCAACAGGCGACGATTTTCCTTGCCGGCCCGCCGCTGGTGAAAGCCGCGACCGGTGAAGTGGTCAGCGCCGAAGACCTTGGCGGTGCCGATGTGCACTGCAAGATTTCTGGCGTGGCCGACCACTATGCCGACAGCGACGAACACGCGCTGGCGCTGGCTCGGCGCAGCGTGGCCAACCTCAACTGGCGCAAGCTCGGCGAGTTGCAGCAACGCACGCCGATCGCCCCGCTGTTTGCCAGCGATGAGTTGTACGGCGTGGTGCCGGCCGACGCCAAGCAGCCGTTTGATGTGCGTGAAGTCATTGCGCGCCTGGTCGACGGTTCGGTGTTCGATGAGTTCAAAGCGCTGTTTGGTACGACGCTGGTCTGTGGCTTTGCGCACCTGCACGGCTACCCGATCGCGATTCTCGCCAACAACGGCATCCTCTTCGCCGAAGCTGCGCAAAAAGGCGCGCACTTCATCGAACTGGCCTGCCAGCGCGGGATCCCATTGTTGTTCCTGCAAAACATCACCGGCTTCATGGTCGGCCAGAAATACGAGGCCGGGGGCATCGCCAAGCATGGCGCAAAACTGGTCACCGCCGTGGCCTGCGCCAAGGTGCCGAAATTCACCGTGATCATCGGCGGCAGCTTCGGCGCCGGTAACTACGGCATGTGTGGACGGGCCTACGATCCGCGGTTCCTGTGGATGTGGCCGAACGCGCGAATCGGCGTGATGGGCGCCGAGCAAGCTGCGGGCGTGCTGGTGCAGGTCAAGCGCGAACAGGCTGAACGTAGCGGCCATGCCTTCTCTGACGCTCAGGAAGCCGAGATCAAGCAACCGATCCTCGACCAGTACGAAGAACAGGGCCACCCCTACTACTCCAGCGCCCGGCTGTGGGACGACGGTGTCATTGACCCAGCGCAAACCCGCGACGTACTGGCTCTGGCGTTGTCTGCATCGTTGAATGCACCTATCGAACCGAGCCGCTTCGGCGTGTTCCGGATGTGATCTGGAGAAAACCATGAGCGACTTCAATACCCTGGAACTGCTGACCGACCCGCGTGGTTTCGCCACGCTGTGGTTGAGCCGCGAGGCGAAAAACAACGCCTTCAACGCCGAAATGATCCGCGAACTGATCCTCGCGCTCGATAAGGTCCAGAGCAACTCAAGCCTGCGTTTTCTGCTGTTACGCGGGCGTGGCAAACATTTTAGCGCTGGCGCTGACCTGGCCTGGATGCAGCAATCGGCCGAACTCGATTACCACACCAACCTTGACGACGCCCGCGAGCTGGCTGAGTTGATGTACAACCTGGCCAAGCTGAAGATCCCGACCCTCGCGGTGGTACAAGGTGCGGCCTATGGCGGTGCACTCGGTTTGATCAGTTGCTGCGACATGGCGATTGGCGCCGATGATGCGCAATTCTGCCTGTCGGAAGTACGCATCGGTCTGGCGCCGGCGGTGATCAGCCCGTTCGTTGTGCAAGCCATCGGCGAACGTGCCGCACGCCGTTATGCGCTGACCGCTGAACGCTTCAGCGGCCAACGCGCTCAAGAAATCGGCCTGCTCAGCGAAAGCTATCCGGCCAGCGAACTGGAGCCGCAGGTCGAACAGTGGATCAACAATCTGTTGCTCAACAGCCCGAACGCCATGCGCGCCAGCAAGGACTTGTTACGCGAAGTCGGCAACGGTGAGCTGACCCCGGCGCTGCGGCGCTATACCGAAAACGCCATTGCCCGAATTCGCGTCAGCCCTGAAGGCCAGGAAGGCCTACGGGCGTTCCTGCAAAAACGTCCGCCGAGCTGGCAGCCCGAAACCACCACCAAGGAGCCGCGTTGATGAGCGCCCCTGTTCTCACCACCTTGCTGGTGGCCAACCGTGGCGAAATCGCCTGCCGAGTCATGCGCACCGCAAAGGCGCTGGGGCTGACCACCGTGGCCGTGCACAGCGCCACCGATCGTGACGCGCGGCACAGTCGCGAGGCAGACATCCGCGTCGATCTGGGCGGCAGCAAAGCGGCTGACAGCTACCTGCAAATCGACAAACTGCTCGCCGCCGCCAAGGCCAGTGGTGCCCAGGCGATTCACCCAGGTTATGGCTTCCTCTCGGAGAACGCCGGCTTCGCTCGCGCCATTGAAGCCGCCGGTTTAATTTTCCTCGGCCCACCCGCTTCGGCCATCGACGCCATGGGCAGCAAATCCGCCGCCAAAGCCCTGATGGAGACTGCTGGCGTACCGCTGGTGCCGGGTTATCACGGCGAAGCTCAGGACCTGGAAACCTTCCGCGATGCCGCCGAACGCATCGGCTATCCAGTGCTGCTCAAGGCGACTGCCGGCGGCGGCGGTAAAGGCATGAAAGTGGTCGAGGACGTCAGCCAGTTGGCCGAGGCCCTGGCCTCGGCCCAGCGTGAAGCCCTGTCTTCATTCGGCGATTCGCGGATGCTGGTGGAGAAATACCTGCTCAAACCGCGTCATGTGGAAATCCAGGTTTTCGCTGATCAACACGGCAACTGTCTGTACCTCAACGAACGTGACTGCTCGATTCAACGTCGCCACCAGAAAGTCGTCGAAGAAGCGCCGGCGCCCGGCCTTAGCACGGAACTGCGCAAAGCCATGGGGGACGCGGCAGTCCGTGCGGCGCAGGCGATCGGCTACGTCGGCGCAGGCACTGTGGAGTTTCTGCTGGATTCGCGCGGTGAGTTCTTCTTCATGGAGATGAACACCCGTTTGCAGGTCGAGCACCCGGTCACGGAAGCCATCACCGGCCTTGACCTGGTGGCCTGGCAGATTCGCGTCGCCCAAGGCGAGCCGTTGCCGATGACTCAGGCGCAGGTGCCGTTGCTCGGCCATGCGATTGAAGTGCGTTTGTATGCCGAAGACCCGAGTAATGATTTCCTGCCGGCGACTGGCCGTCTCGATCTGTATCGCGAGCCAGCCGCAGGCCCGGGCCGGCGCGTCGATAGCGGTGTCGAGGAAGGCGACAGCATTTCGCCGTTCTACGATCCGATGCTCGGAAAACTCATCGCCTGGGGCGAGGACCGCGAGCAAGCACGTCTGCGGCTGCTGAGCATGCTCGATGAGTTCGCCATTGGCGGCTTGAAGACCAACATCAGCTTTCTGCGCAGAATCGTCGGTCACCCAGCCTTCGCCGCAGCTGAACTGGATACCGTATTCATCCCACGCTATCAGGAACAATTACTGCCAGCGCCAAACGAACTCAGCGATGAATTCTGGCAAGCCGCCGCTCAAGCCTTCGCACAAAGCCAGGCACACACCGTACGCACTGATGACCCGAGTTCGCCATGGGCCGTTGGCAGCGGTTTCCGTGCCGGGTTGCCGGCAGAAATCACGCTGCATTTGAGTTGCGAAGGGCAAGACCGGGCCATCACCCTGGCCCCGGCCGACACACGCAACGCCGAGCTCAACGGCGAGCAATTGCTGGTCGAGCATCACGGCTTGCGCCGTCAGCATCGGGCAATCCGTCATGGCGAAAGCCTCTACCTGCAATGGGAAGGTGAGCTGCGCTGCATCAAGCCTTACGACCCTATCGCCGCTGTCGAAGCCAGCCATAGTCATCAGGGCGGCCTGACCGCACCAATGAATGGCAGCATCGTCCGTGTATTGGTAGTGCCTGGGCAAACGATCGAAGCAGGTGCGCAACTGGTGGTACTGGAAGCCATGAAAATGGAGCACAGCATTCGTGCGCCCCATGCGGGCGTGGTCAAAGCCCTGTATTGCCAGGAAGGCGAGATGGTCAACGAAGGCAGCGCGCTGGTGGAGCTGGAATAGTCGCGGTCTGATGACAGGTCCTACGCCGTAGGACCTGTCTGACTAGAACTTGGCTGTTGCCTGCACTACGACACCAATAATTTGGCACTCGTCGGTAAACAGGGCTTTCGGGTAAGTCGGATTCAGCGGCACGAGATATCGCTGACCGCCCTCTTCGATCAACTTGCGGAACGTCGCTTCGGCGCTATCTGGCCACTGTGCAATCACCAGTTTTCCGGGCACGGCTTCAACCGCCGGGTCGACCAGAATCAGCATGTCTTGCGCAATACTGATGCCGCTCGGCGCAGTCATCGCATCTCCGACCACGACCAGCCAGAACGCCGGACCTTGGGCGTGATAATCCGATAACTCGTAGCGGCTCTTGGCATAAGCGGCCGGCGCAGACTCACGCACTTCACCAATGCCGCGCCAATCATTGACCGGGTAACGAAAGTACGGATTGTACTTTTGCGCCAGCGACACGTCGTAATCGCCCTCTTCAGCATCGTCCTTCGCAACCTCGGGCTCCCTGATCACCAGGGCGACTTCGAGAAACCCCAGCCCCAACGCCTGAAGCACTCGGTTCATGTCCTCGAGGCTGGGCTCACGACGCTTGTTCAGCCAATGGCCGACGCCGCCCTGAGACATTGCGAGGCGCTCTGCGAGCTTTTCCTGAGTGATTTTGAGTTCACTCATCTTGGCCTTGACCAACTCAATCCATTTATCCATGGGCGGAACAATACTTCGCGCAGTCGGACCCTCAACACACACATTGTAGTATTTAATTTTTCGTCATGAATACATTTAGTACTAGGATTCAGATTACTCATTCGCCCCACTCACGGAGCAATACCCAGCATGGATATCACCCGCAAAGACACGACAGAACCGGAAATCGACGCGAACTTCACCTCACTCAAAGGCTGTGCCGCAGCCCAGCGCGCCCTCGACTATTACTTGAAACCAACTGTTTCAGAATTCGAAGTCGCGGAACGATTCTTCGATGTAAACCGTAACATCAGCAGTGAGGAAGCTCTGGTCCATGCGTCGGACTTGCTGCGCTGCGCAGCAGCGACTGCTTATGAGTCGGCGGACAACCTGCATGGCGCAAGCCGCGATCTGGCGTTTTCAGTGGTACACATGATCGACATGGCCAAGGCCATGGTCGACAGATCCCTGGATGGTGACCAGAAAGATTGAACAGGAAAAAAGCGAAATGAACGCTGCGATTTGAGTCACGTCGCAGACGTTTGGGAAAGCCACAGGAAAAAAATTCCAATGAGGCTGATGAAAACATTTGACTTGCAAATGATAATGATTATTATTGCATGCAACTGATCGCGAGATCAGTCGATAGACCAAGAGACCTTAGGTCGGACTCCTGGAATATCTCCTCATCAGGCTAATCACGGTTTTTGACCCGGCTTTTTGCCGGGTCTTTTTTTGCCAATTATTCTGGCTATGGCTTCAGGCTAATGAAGACGGGTGCTGCTAAATTCGATGGCGCGGATGATATCAAAAGAGCATCTTTTTGCAACAAACCGCTCAAACACGGGCTATAAGCAGCAGAAAATAGCACTTGAGAGCCAATCGCATAAACTCTAAGCTGCTGCTGCGTCAAGGACGACGCCCCCCATTTTATCCCGCGTAAATTGCCCTCAGTTTTCCCCACCCTTGCGTGTAAAGTAACAGCCATAAAAATCATACTCAGGAATAGATTATGACCGTGGCTCACCGCTCCTTTGATATCACTGCCAACTTCGACAGCGGCAACATCGAGGTGCTGGACCTCAGCAATCCATTGCAGGCCTTGCTGGCCATCAAACCAGACACCCGCAGTCAGCATTTCCAGTGGTTTCACTTCAAGGCCAGTGGTCTGCACGTTGGCCAGGAACATTGGTTTCGACTGAACAACGCCAGTAAATCCTCCTACAACAAGGCATGGGACGGTTACCAGGCCGTGGCGTCGTATGACCACGTGAACTGGTTCCGCGTACCGACGATCTTTGAAGGCGACTGCCTGCGCTTCAGCCTGGAAGCCACCGAGACTCACGCCTGGTTCGCCTATTTTGAACCCTACAGCCGCGGACGCCATGACTGGCTGATCGAGCAAGCGCTGAGCAAGGCCGGCACCGAACTGCTGGCCACCGGCAAAAGCGCCGAAGGTCGCGACATTCAACTGCTGCGCAAAGGTAGCGGCGCCGAAGGCCAGCGCAAGGTCTGGATCATCGCCCAGCAGCATCCTGGCGAACACATGGCCGAATGGTTCATGGAAGGTGTCATAGAGCGCCTGCAACAGCACATTGACCCTGAGTTGAACAAACTGCTGGCCAGCGCCGATCTGTACCTGGTCCCGAACATGAACCCGGATGGCGCCTTCCATGGCCACTTGCGCACCAACGCCATGGGCCAGGACCTCAACCGCGCCTGGCAGAGCGCGAGCCAGGAAATCAGCCCGGAAGTATTCTTCGTTCAACAACAGATGGAGAAGTACGGCGTCGACCTGTTCCTCGATATCCACGGCGATGAAGAAATCCCTTACGTGTTCACCGCCGGTTGCGAAGGCAACCCGGGTTACACGCCGCGAATCGCGAAACTCGAAGAACACTTCCACAGTCATCTGAAACACCTGACCCGCGACTTCCAGACCACCCACGGCTACACCCGCGATCTGCCGGGCAAGGCCAACATGACCCTGGCCTGCAACAGCGTCGGGCAGAAGTTCGATTGCCTGTCGTTGACTCTGGAGATGCCCTTCAAAGACAACAACGACGCACCGAATGCGCTCACCGGCTGGTCCGGCAAGCGCTCGATGCAGTTGGGTAAGGATGTGTTGTCGACCATAGCGGAGATGGTCGGCATGCTGCGCTGATGCCTCTCAATGGCTGTGTGCCCATAGGCGTGCAGCCATTGCAGGTTGATCAGTGATCCTTGCCATTCAGCATGCTCTCCAACACCCCATCACGACGCACCCAGCCATGGAACAACGCCGCCGCCAGGTGCAGCAGAACAGTCAGAAACAGCAGGTACGCCAGATAACCGTGGGCGCTGCGCAGGAAGGCAAACAGCAGCGCATTCGCCGGCACAATCGAGGGTAATTGCCACGAACTGCCGAGCATCACCGGATCCCCCGCCGCCGAGATCATCGCCCAGCCCAGCAATGGCAGGATCAGCATCAAGGCGTAAAGCAGCACATGCGACGCCTTGGCCGCCAGCAGTTGCCAGCCCGGCAAGTCTGTCGGTAACGGCGGTTGGCGAGTCGAGAAGCGCACGAACAGCCGCACGATCACCAACAGCAATATCGCCACACCCAACGGCTTATGCAGATGGATCAACCATTCATGGCGTTCGGACACTGACGCGACCATGCCGGCACCGATAAACAGCATGGCGATGATCATCACGGCCATCAGCCAATGCAGCAGTCGCGCCAGTGGAGCGAAATGATGAGGGTGCGCGCTCATTGTGGCGACTCCTGTTTGGTGGTGGGCAACTGGCCGACTTCAGCGGTTCGACGCAGGTAAGAACGGGCATAAGCCGCCGAACGTGCGGCCAGCAATGGGTCATCGGAACCCTCGATACCGCTCGGTAGTACCAACGGGTCGTAGTTGATATCGCGGCATTCGCCATCGTTTTGCGCCTGGGTGCTTTCCAGCACCAGGGTCCCGGCGTTCAAGACCTTGCGCTCACCCAGCCAGGCCTTGCTGGCGTCGTTGGTCGGGTCAGCAGGAGCCGCCAGCGTGATAGTCAGCTGCCAACGCAACGGCTCAGTCTTCAATCGCTGGAGCAGGTCCTTTTCCAGGAAATCCGCACCTTCAGGAGCGCTGGCACCGGCCGCATCTTGCGCCACGGGAACCACGCTCCAGCGCACCGCCTGACGCTGGCCTGCCGCGTTGACCAGATAAAAAGCATTGATGCCGTTGTAGGTCTCGGTCGCGTAACTCGCCGACGGCTTGGCGGTCTTGACCCATTGCAGAAAAGGCGCGGTTTCCGGGTGAGCGGCAAAGAACGCCGGCACGCTGGCAGGATTGGGTTTACCGGTAGCCGGATCGGGTGTCTGGGCCTGTTGCAACTGATAGAACGCCTCGGGTGTGCCCACCGGGAACACCGGCATGCTGTTCATCCCCGTGCGCCATTGCTGACCGTTGGCCTGCTTGAAGCGCAACGCCAGGCTGCGGATCGGCACGCTGCTGTCCGGCGCGTAGGGATTGCCACTGGGCAGCGCAAAACGCCCCACGACCGGCGTTCGCGCCGCGCTGAAAACCTGGGCGGTTGAATACGGGCGCGCCTCGTTGCTACTTTCAAAATACCCGACAACGCACACGCCTTTACCGTGATTGCGCCGAAACCCCGGGTGTACGCCGTTGTTTTTCTCGAACACGTCGACCAGCGCTTTCGGCGTCAGACGCTGCGGGGTAAACGTGCCATTGACGTAGGCAAAGGCCCCGGCCAGTGCAGCGACTACCGCGCCGATTCCGGCCAGACGCAAGCTCAGGTTTGCGCCGCTCAGGGGCTTTCTGTCGGGCCGTGACGGCGGTGCTGAACGATCAACCATGAATATCTCCAGGGCCGTGGGCCACCGGTGGAAAGGATCAATCAGACGAAGCCCACAGAGGTTTATTCCATGACCCGGTATTTATTTTTCGAACGCTGGAATAACCTCCAATGCCGGGCGTCTCCCTAGTCCCTGCGTAGTGACTAGCCAGCATTCCATGAACGATCTCGACGAACCGTTACGTGAACTCATCCCCAGACTGCGGCGATTTGCCGTGTCGCTGACGCGCAACCCCAGCAACGCTGACGATCTGGTGCAGTCGTGCCTGGAGCGGGCGCTGTCGGGATGGGGCGAGAAACGCCCGGACGGCGATTTGCGCGCCTGGCTGTTTTCGATTCTGTATCGACAGTTTCTCGACGCCCATCGACGCTCAAGGCGCTACGCGCGAATGCTTGAGTTCTTCACCGGTCGCGACGAAGCCCAGCCCTCGGTCGAGCGCACGGTGCTGGCGCAATCGACGCTGCAAGCCTTCGATAAACTGACCACCGAGCAACGCGCGCTGTTGCTCTGGGTCTCGGTGGAAGGCTTGAGTTACAAGGAGGTCGCCGAGATTCTCGACGTTCCTACCGGCACGGTGATGTCTCGTCTGTCCCGCGCTCGCCAGGCCTTGCGCCAGCTCAGCGACGGCGAAATCACCAGCCCCTCTTTGCGGATACTCAAATGATCAGCATGCCCCCAAGCATTAGTGACCTGCACGCCTACGTCGACCATCAACTCAATGACATGGATCGGCGCCTGGTGGAAACGTACCTGGCGGCCAATCCGCACGTTGCCGAGCAGGTTCAGGCCTGGCAACAGGACGCCCAGCAACTGCGTGCAGCCTTGAGCGGCGCCTTGCAGCAACCCGCCAACCCGGACCTCGACCCCAGTGTGATTCGCCAGCGCCTGAAGCGTCAGTCCCGCCGCCACTTGGCCAGCGCCGCCGTGTTGCTGATCGCGGTCAGCGTCGGCGGTTTGAGCGGCTGGCAAGCACGGGAAATGACCATGGCAGGCGCGGCACCGCCGATGACCGACGCGATGCAGGCATACCGGATGTTCGCCCAGCAAGGCATCCTGCCGGCCGATTACACGGTCACCGATGACGGCGATATGCAGGGCTGGCTCGACCATTACTTCTCCCAGGCCAATCGCCTGCCGAACCTCGCCAACTCGGGGTTCAAACCGGTCAGTGGACGGTTGCTAAGCACCGAACAAGGGCCCGCAGCGATGGTGATGTACGAGGACCAGAGCGGCCGCAAAATCAGTTTTTACATCCGTCCGCCGGGCCCGAAAAACAACCTGCTGCCACGCGGCAGTCGCAGCGACGGCGAGTTGCAGGCTGAGTACTGGTCGGGGCCCGGGTACAACTATGCGATGGTCAGTGAAGCTCGGGATCCGGCGACGCAGATACTCAAGCAGATGCAGAGGTTTTAAGACTTGCAGAGCAATCGGCTAAAAACTCAGCGACTTTCATAGGCAAAAAGCTCTACCAACCGCCTATTTTTGTCGAACAACTCGAAACTTTCATCGACACCGGTGGAAGGAAAATTCACCGTCTGGTTAGAATTGGACCGCCGTCGCTCAGGGGGAGCAGGCAAAAAGACCACGGGGGACAACACTTGGCCGCTATCCCGCCCAACCGTTCACGACTCAAACCACGTTGGCCGGCCCTGCGCAGGCTCCTCGGCAAGCCCCTCGTGGCCCCTGCACACAACGACGCAAACGGCCAGGTGATTCACGAGTACTTTCGCCACAAAGCCCACGGTCAGGGCTACACCCTCAGTCACAGTCAACAACGGGTGATCGACTGCATGGCGCAATTGGCGAATGCGCTGCTGGACAGCCGCGCCCCTGCGCAGACAACTCGAAGCCTTTACCTGCACGGCGCGGTCGGCCGAGGCAAAAGCTGGTTGCTCGATGGTTTTTTCCAGGCATTGCCGGTTGCCAAAAAACAACGTGTGCACTTTCATGACTTTTTTGCGCAACTGCATCAGGGCATGTTCCGCCATCGTGCGCAGACCGATGCGCTGGCGTGCACGCTGAATGAACTGCTCAAGGATTGCCGCGTGCTGTGTTTCGACGAATTTCACGTCCATGACATCGGCGACGCGATGCTCATCACCCGGTTGTTCAAGGCACTGTTCCAGCGCGGCACCCTGCTGCTGGTCACGTCCAACTATCCGCCCCAGGGTTTGTTGCCCAACCCGCTCTACCACGCACGATTCAAGCCGGTCATCGACCTGATCCATGCACGCATGCAGGTCATGGAGGTCGGTGGCCCTCACGATTACCGCAGCCAGGTGCGAACCCATTCGCAGCAGGTATTCACCCAGGGCCAATACATCTGGCCAACCACGACGTCGCAACGTCAGGCCTTGAAGCTGCCGCAACAGGATGCTTCCAACATCGCCCTGCCGGTTGGCACTCGCCAGCTTCAGGCGAGGCATTGTGAAGACCGAACCATCGCCTTCACCTTCAACGACCTGTGCGAACAACCCACGGCCGTGATGGACTACCTGGAACTGTGCCGACGCTTCGACACCTGGATCATCGACGCGCTGCCGGATCTGGCGGACTGTCCGATTGCCACTCAACAGCGTTTCATCAACCTGATCGACGTACTTTACGACCAGGACAAACGCCTGATCCTGCTCGGCGAACGACCGTTGCGCGAGCACTTGGGCGGTGACGCCATCGACTTGGCGCGCACCCGCAGTCGACTGGGACAGCTGGTGGACGTCGGGCCGGCGCTATAAAGCGTCCAGCGCAGTGGGTTTTGCCGTTATCATGGCGGCGTTTTTTGTGGGCTACAGGCCGTTCTTTTCTCATTGGTTGGATGTGTTCATGCATACCCTTGCACAACTGCGAGCCGGCACGCTTGCGGGGCTCAAACGTCTGGATCTGTCGTGTGGACTGACTGAATTTCCCCAGGAAATCTTCGATCTGGCGGACTCACTGGAGGTGCTCAACCTCAGCGGCAATGCCTTGAGCAGCTTGCCGGATGACCTGCATCGCCTGACGCATCTGCGCGTGCTGTTTTGCTCGGACAATCAGTTCCGCGAGCTGCCGACCTGCCTCGGTCAATGCGCGCAACTGACGATGATCGGTTTCAAGGCCAATCGTCTGGAGCGAGTCCCGGCCGCAGCGCTGCCGCCGCTGCTGCGCTGGCTGATCCTGACCGACAACTGCATCAGCGAGTTGCCGAGCGAATTGGGCGAACGACCGCACCTGCAAAAACTGATGCTGGCCGGTAACCACCTGCAAAGCCTGCCCGCAAGCTTGAGCCAGTGTCATCAGCTGGAGCTGATCCGCATCGCCGCCAACCGCCTGACCGAGTTACCGCAGTGGCTGCTGACATTGCCGGGGCTCGCATGGCTGGCATACGCCGGTAACCCGCTGGAAACCGAGGCCGATGCCGCCGCCCTCGAAGCCACAGCGAACATTCCCTGGTCGCAACTGCACCTGCAGCAACAACTGGGTGAAGGCGCTTCCGGGGTGATTCATCAGGCGTTGTGGGAACAGCCGTCACAGCCTGAACGCAAGGTTGCGGTGAAACTCTATAAAGGTCACATGACCAGCGACGGTTCACCGCTGCATGAAATGAATGCCTGCATTACCGCCGGCATTCACCCCAATCTGATCAAGGTCGAGGGACGGATCGTCGATCATCCGCAGGCGCAGGCCGGGTTGGTCATGCAGTTGATCGAGCCGAGCTATCGCAATCTGGCGGCGTTGCCGAGCCTGGCCTCTTGCAGCCGTGATGTGTACGCAGACGACACGCGTTTCAGTGCAGCCGTGGCGCTGCGGATCGCCAGCGGCATTGCCTCGGCCGCTGCGCACCTGCATCAGCAAGGCATCACCCACGGCGACCTGTATGGCCACAATACGCTGTGGAATGAGCACGGCGATTGCCTGTTGGGCGACTTTGGCGCGGCGTCCTTCCATGCCACCTCAGACACGCTGGAGACACGTGCGCTGCAACGCATCGAAGTGCGGGCCTTCGGGATTCTGTTAGGTGAGCTGCTGGAGCGGATCGACTCAGGCTTGAGCATTGAACGCCGTGAGCGCTTGATGGACTTGCAGACCCGCTGCTGTCAGCCGGATGTGCTGGCGCGCCCAGGTTTTGAGGAAGTCGAAACCGCGTTGCGCGCGGCCTGAAACGATCGCGGGCATCGCAATGATGCCCGCGAAGACAGCCTGTCAGGCGACAGTCGCTGTCGGCTTAACCCGCCAACCCGACAAACATGTCCTGCACGTCGTCATGGTTATCGAGGCCTTCGAGGAAGGCTTCGACTTCTTCCATTTGCGCGTCGGTCAAACCGCTGACCGGGTTCTTCGGCTTGTAACCGAGCTTCGCCGACAACACCGTGAAACCCTGCTCAGGCAAGGCTTTCTGTACCGAGTCGAGGTCAGTGGCCTCGGTAATGAACAGGGTCGCGCCGTCTTCGCCCGGCTCGAAATCCTGTGCACCGGCTTCGATAGCGGCCATTTCCGGATCGGCGTCGGGAGTGTCCGGGGACGCCTCGATCATGCCCACATGGTCGAAGTCCCAGGCCACCGAACCGGAAGCACCCAGCTGCCCTTTACGGAACGCTACGCGGATTTCCGCCACGGTACGGTTGATGTTGTCGGTCACGCATTCAACGATCAGCGGCACCTGATGCGGGGCGAAGCCTTCGTAGGTCACGCGGTGGTACTGCACGGTGTCGCCGAGCTGGCCCGAACCTTTCTTGATGGCACGTTCCAGGGTTTCACGCGGCATCGAGGCTTTTTTGGCCTGTTCGACCACCAGTCGCAGGTGTGCGTTGGTGCTGATATCAGCACCGTTGCGTGCAGCAATGGTGATTTCTTTCACCAGTTTGCCGAAGATCTTGCCCTTGGCATTGGCTGCCGCTTCTTTGTGTTTAACCTTCCACTGTGCGCCCATTACTCACTCTCTTGATCTGTGGCGCCGAGACATCTATTGGCCGACGCTTTGCGCAAGTTTATACGGCAAAAAGTTGGCAATCGACCAAAAAGTGTTGTGAGCGATCGACATCGTCACAACCTGTTGTAGGGCTTTTCTGAAATATCGGTTTAGCGTGACTATTGAGCGCCAGTGTTTCGTAATCTCTGTGCCCCGTACTTCATGGCAAAAGAGTGTTTGATGCACAACGACATGGAAAGTCCCTTCATCCTGACGCTCACCGAGCTCGCCTTGAGTTTTCAGGTCCGACAGTTCAGCGGTCGCGAAGCCCTCAACCAGGTCTATCGTTTCGACATCGAAATGCTCGGACCACAGCCGGCGCTGAGTCTGGATCAGCTGCTGCATCAGCCGGCATTCCTCAACCTGAGCCACACCACCGGTATCCACGGCATCATCCACAGCGCCGGCCTGCAGTACTGCGGTGCGCAACAGATCGGCTACAGCCTGAACCTCGCCCCCCACCTGCTCGCGCTGGAGCAACAGCGCGGTCGACGGGTATTCCAGCAACTGAGCGTGCCAGAGATCCTGCGCCAGCTACTGGCAGAGCATCGACTGCCGCCCGACAGTTACCGTTTTGAGCTGCCCAACGGTGAGTATCCGCAGCGCCCGTTTTGTATTCAGTACGATGAAACCGATCTGCACCTGTTGCAACGACTGTGTGAAGAGGAAGGCATTCACTATCACTTCGAACACCAGCGCGAGGGGCATGTGCTGGTGTTCGCCGATGACAGTGGCAGCTTTGCGCAGCGGCCGGTCGATAGCACTTTTCACCCCGCCGCGCTGAATGCCGGACCGCCGCGGATCAGCCAGCTCTTTCAATGCCATAGCCGGCTGACCACCGGGCCGCGAACAACACTCCAGCAGCACGCCAGAACTCACCTCGCGGCAACCGAACCTGGAGACTCTGCAAACCAGACAGACCTCGACAGCCTGCACCCAACGGGCCGAATCACTCCCCAAAAGGCCCGGCGCAACCAGATCGGTCGCCGCGAGCTCGAGCGGCTGCGCAGCCTGCATCGCCAGATCCAGGGCCACAGTACGCTGCCCGAACTGCTCAGCGGCCGGCTGCTGCAAGTCACCGCGCATCCCGTCCCGGCGTTCAACGATCAATGGTTATTAAGTGAAGTGCTGCATCAGGGCAAACAGCCTGATGTCGACACGGCGTTGCCTGAAACTGAGGGTTATCGCAATCAGTTCAAGGCCATTCCCTGGTCAACCGCGTTCCGACCGGCCCTCAAACATTCCAGGCCGTGTATCAGTGGTTACCAGATGGCTCAGGTCCTCGGTCCGGCCGGTAAGCCGCCGCACGTCGACGAACACGGGCGAATCAACATCTGCCTGTGGCCTGAGCCGCAATCCGGCGGGCAAGGCTCCTCAAGCATCTGGTTGCCGATTGCACACGCCGGGACGGGGCGCTCGAGCTTGCCACTGGCTGGCAGCGAGGTGCACGTGAGTTTCCTCGATGGTGATCCTGATCGGCCGGTGCTCTGCACAGGTTTCGCTGGCGTACAACCGGGCGAGCCGCTGCAAAGGGCCGATGATCAACCCATGAGCCCCAGCGGCAATGGCGATTTCCTGAACGTGAATCCTGCAAGCATCCCCCCGTCAGAGCCTCAGCTGGTTACCACTGAACAGGCGCCACCACCGGCTTCTTGCTGGAGTGGCGAGATCTACCTGTTCGAACGGCCTCCCGCCACCACCGAACGCCTGGCCGACACCACGTGGTACATCGTGCGCATGCCGCGCCCCGGGCTCAAGGAGCTGGGGAGCCTCAACCGTGACGATGTGGTGATGACCGGTAAAAGCCGGGCACTGGGTAACCTGTCGCTGACGAACGAACAGAAACAGCGCCTGGCCAGCGAGTTCGCCCGTACCCCCGAACAACTCTGCCTGCTGTATCCGGGGCAATGTGTGGCGCTGGCCGATTACTTCCAGCAATTCTGGAACAGCGAGCAGCGCCTGAGCTTTATCAACAGCGCCAACACCGCCAGCGCTCAGTGCCAGCCTCGTGAAACCCGTCTGCTGTTCGATTGGCTGGTGAACCGTCCGGACGCTACTCCCTAGGGTCTATTGACGTTTGGTGATTACAGGGCCGCACCCGTAGCAGCTGTCGAGCCCGCGAGGCTGCGTTCGAGGACGCAGTCCTCGCCAATCCTGCGTACTCGGTTTACCTGACAGAACGTGTTGCATGATTTTACGACCGCTTCGCGGCCGGACGCAGCCTCGCGGGCTCGGCAGCTGCTACGGGTGTTTATACTTGCCGACTCAGCCTTCGTCGCGGGCTACAGCACCTTGCGTCACGGCCTACACCTGCGCCAGAATCCGCCGGCTTGTGCGCCTTGGTCGTCGCCTCTATTGTTTCCGTGTCACTGCCCATCAGTGATCGGGTTTAGTCGCCCGTCGTAGCTAAGTCGCATCAGTGCCAATCAGTCAGGTATCCCATCCCTGCACTTGATGGTGGCTGTGCGCAGGGCGCCCTCGGGCGCGCCGATTTCTTAGCTCGTCGGTCGACTAACCTGCGTACAGCCGCCACCCATTCGTTTAGTCGCGAACAGGTTGCAGCCTCACTCAAAGAGAGCTAAGTCCATGTTCAAAGCCACTCCCAATCCCCCCGAAACCGAAAGCACCTCTCCCTACGCATCTCTCGATTCAAAAGAGCTACACGCCGCCGCGCACCGTGCGCTCGATCATTACCTGGTACTGCCTGAGACCAAGGCACTGTTAGCCGACCGGCGTCCCGGCTGCATTTTCGTCATTGCCCCCGACGTCGACAGTGAAACCCTGCTGGCCCACGCCTGCGAAACCCTTGCCTCGGCCAATGTCATGGCCAGCGATCTGGCGTTCGACCTCGAAGGCCCCAAGCGCAATACCGCACTGGCGATTCAGCAGATGATTTCCCTGGCCGAGTTGGCGGTGAATCGGGCACTGGATCACCTCGATACCCCTCGATCCACCTGATCCACCTGATCCACCTGATCCACCTGATCCACCTGATCCACCTGATCCACCGTAGGAGCTGGCGCAGCCTGCGATCTTTTGACGTTGTTTTTCAAGATCAAAAGATCGCAGCCTGCGGCAGCTCCTACGCGGAATTTGGTGCGAGATCGAAAAACGCCTGTATCAAGCGCAAATCCCGGCGCCGCTCCATGCAGCCGATCATGTGCCGGTTGAGCAGTCCGTCGCCAATAATCGGCACCGCCCGCACACGTGGGTCGTGGCTGACTTCCACTGAAGACACCACGCCCACCCCCAACTCGGCCGCCACCGCCTCGGTCACCGCCTCACGGCTGTCCAGCTCCAGCAGCACCCGAGGATTGACCCTGGCCTGAGCGCAGGCCTCATTGAACGTACGACGGGTGATCGAACTCGGCTCGCGCAACACCATGATCACCTGATCCAGTTGCTTGAGTGCGACCCCTTCGCGCAGCGCCGACCATGGGTGCCCCTGCGGCACCAGCGCGCAGATCCGTGACTCGCTCAAGGCTTGCAGGTGCAAGCCTTTGCGCGGTTCGACCTCGGTCAGCACCGCCACATCGGCGTGCTCGGACAACAACGCCGCGAGGGTTTCCTGGGCATTGCCCAGCCGCAGGTTCACGGTGATCCCCGGATACCGCGCACGCAGGCTGGCGAGCATCGGCATGACCAGGTGCGGACCATCCGCCGCCACTTCCAAACGACCGGTCAATAACTGCCGATTGGCCTCAAGCAGCACTTGCGCCTCTTCAACCAGGCCGAACATCGCCCGGGTGATGGCCGCAAGTCTGGTGCCCTCCTCCGTCAGCTCGACCCGCCGCGCGGTGCGTCGCAGCAAGGTGATCTGATAGTGCTCCTCCAGCGCCTTGATATGCCCGGTGACCGCCGGTTGGCTGATGAACAAACGGGCAGCGGCACGGGTGAAGCTGCCTTCACGAGCCACAGCATCAAACGCGCGGAGTTGGAACAGGTTCATAGCTATCGGCCTTACTGATGATTGGCATAACAATAAACAATTTGATTGATGGAGCGGCAAATTGCAATTTATCTCCCGCAGCTTCATCCCACCGATTGCGAGAACATCCGAATGAGCACCGCCGAACCCATCCTGCTGACCCCCGGCCCATTGACTACGTCGCAGCGCACCCGTCAGGCGATGATGGTGGACTGGGGTTCATGGGATGACCGTTTCAACCAACTGACCGCCAGCCTCTGCGAACAGCTACTGGCAATCATCAACGGTGCCGACAGCCACCATTGCGTGCCGTTGCAGGGCAGCGGCACCTTCGCCGTCGAAGCGGCCATCGGCACCCTGGTGCCCCGCGACGGCAAAGTGCTGGTGCTGATCAACGGCGCTTACGGCAAACGCCTGGCGAAGATCTGCGAAGTGCTTGGTCGCTCTTTCAGCACCTTCGAAACCGCTGAAGACGAACCCTCCACCGCCGCCGACGTCGACCGCCTGCTACAAGCCGACAGCAGCATCACCCACGTGGTGCTGATCCACTGCGAAACCAGCACCGGGATTCTTAACCCGCTGCCGGAAATCGCCCACGTCATTGCCCAACACGGCAAACGTCTGATCATCGACGCCATGAGCTCATTCGGTGCGCTGCCGATCGACGCTCAAAAAGTGCCGTTCGACGCACTGATCGCCGCCTCCGGCAAATGCCTGGAAGGCGTACCGGGCATGGGTTTCGTCTTCGCCAACAAAGCCGCCCTGGCGAATGCCGCCGGCAATTCCCACTCGCTGGCGATGGACCTGTTCGACCAATACACCTACATGGCGAAGACCGGCCAATGGCGCTTCACCCCGCCGACCCACGTGGTTGCGGCGCTGCACGAAGCGTTGCTGCAATACAACGAAGAAGGTGGCTTGCCTGCGCGGCATCAGCGTTATGCGAACAATTGCCAGGTGCTGCTCGATGAAATGGCCAAACTCGGCTTGCGCAGCTTTCTGCCTGCCGCGATCCAGGCGCCGATCATCGTCACCTTCCATGCGCCGAAAGATCCGCGCTACCAGTTCAAAACGTTCTACGAACGGGTGAAAGCCAAGGGCTTCATCCTCTATCCGGGCAAGTTGACCCAGGTCGAAACCTTCCGCGTCGGCTGCATCGGCCACGTCAATCAGACCGAGATGCGAGCGGCTGTGGCCGCGGTCGCCGAGGTGCTGCGCGAAATGGGAGTCCTCGATATCTGAAACACCACAGTCCCCTGTGGGAGCGAGCTTGCTCGCGATGAGGCCGTGTCAGTCGACATCAATGTTGAATGACAGTCCGCTATCGCGAGCAAGCTCGCTCCCACAAAAAACGCTCTCCAATAGCCAGTTTCCACAGGATCTTGATCACCATGAACTACAACAACCCAAGCAAACTGCAAGCCGCGATCCTCGACTGGGCCGGCACCGTGGTCGATTTCGGCTCTTTCGCACCGACCCGGATCTTCGTCGAAGCCTTTGCCGAATTCGACGTCCAGGTGTCCATCGAAGAAGCCCGCGGGCCGATGGGCATGGGCAAGTGGGAGCACATTCGCACCCTCTGCAATCAGCCCGAAGTGGCCGAGCGTTATCGCAAGGTCTTCGGCCGTACGCCAACCGACGATGACGTGACGGCCATCTACAAACGCTTCATGCCACTGCAAATCGAAAAAATCGCCGAGCACTCGGCGCTGATCCCGGGTGCTCTGGAGACCATCGCCAACCTGCGCCAGCAAGGGATCAAGATCGGCTCGTGCTCCGGTTACCCGAGGCAAGTCATGGACAAAGTCGTCGAACTGGCCACCGCCAACGGCTACGTGGCTGACCATGTGGTCGCCACCGACGAAGTACCGAATGGCCGCCCATGGCCGGCTCAGGCCCTGGCCAACGTGATCGCCCTGGGCATCGATGACGTCGCTGCCTGCGTGAAAGTCGACGACACCGTGCCGGGCATTCTCGAAGGTCGCCGCGCCGGCATGTGGACCGTCGCGCTTATCTGCTCGGGCAACGCACTCGGCCTGACCTACGAGGGTTATCGCGCGCTGGGCAGCGACACACTCGCCAGCGAACGCAAACGCATTCATGCCCTGTTCGAAGGCTCGCGCCCGCACTACATGATCGACACCATCACCGACTTGCCGGAAGTCATCGCTGACATCAACCAGCGTCTGGCCAAGGGTGAAATGCCGCAAAGCAGTTGATTGCCGCGCCGCACAGCAAAAAGCGCCAGCCCTTGAACGGGGTTGGCGCCTTTTTTTGCCCGAGCATCTGTCGCAGAGCGCTCGATGAGGCAGAAAAGCCTGTTCTGTCTTGGGCAAAGCCACGCAAACAGGATTACAGTTAAGGCACTCCGTCGCATAAGAACGAAGACTTCAGACCTGAAAAGCGAGGAAAACCGTATGCCCTGGAAGAATTCCGAATCACGCTACAGCACCGTATCAATCGCGCTGCACTGGTTGATGCTGGTACTGCTGGCGGTGGTCTACGCCTGTATCGAACTGCGCGGGATCTTTCCCAAGGGCAGTGGCGGGCGGACCTTGATCACGGAAGCGCACTACATGCTCGGCCTGACGGTGTTCGTACTGGTCTGGTTGCGGCTGTTCGCCCGCAGTCTGGGCAGCGCTCCGAAAATCTTCCCGGCATCGCCACAGTGGCAAACCGTACTCGCCCGGCTGATGCACTGGGCGCTGTATATGTTCATGATTGCCACGCCGATTCTTGGCTGGTTGGTCACCAGCGCCAAAGGTCAACAAGTGATGTTCTACGGCGTCGACCTGCCGTTGCTGATTGGGGAAAACAAGCCGCTGGCCAAGCAAATCCAGGGTTGGCATCAACTCGCAGGCACCATCGGCTATTGGTTGATCGGCCTGCATGCCGTGGCCGGGCTGTATCATCATTACGTGGTCCGCGATAACACCCTGCTGCGAATGATGCCCAAGCGCGTCAGCCCTGACTGAGAGGCACAAAACCCCGGCGCCCCTGCAAGCCGCCGGTGTGCACGAAGATCAAGCGTGTGTCGCGGGAAAAACGTCCGGCATCGACCTGTTGCTTGAGTGCCAATAGCGCTTTACCGGTGTACAGCGGCTCCAACGGTATACCGCTGGCTTGCTCGCAACTTTCGATAAACTCCAGCAACGGCGGGTCGACGTTGGCAAAGCCACCGCGACTGCCGTCGAACAGCTCATATCCCCGGTCCGGCAAGCCGCATTTACCGAGAATCGCCTCGACCTGCTGCGCCACGCCATGATCATCGGGCACGGCCAGCGCGCCATACACCGGATGCCTTCCCCCCTCGGCCAAAACCAATCCGGCCAGCGTAGTGCCCGTCCCGCAGGCCAGCCACCAGCCGTCATGGTCGTTCCAACCCAAGGTGTTCAACTGTTCACCGGCCTGCGTCAGCAATTGCCCGCAACCGCGCGCGCCGAGCAAACCGCCACCACCTTCGGGGACCGGATGCAAATGCGGGTACTGCGCCTGCCATGGCTGCCAGAAACCCGGTTCGTGGCGCGCGCGATAACCGCCGTAACCCAACCAGTGCAGTTGCATGCCAAAGGCCTGTAAATCCTGCACGGTCGGGGTGTCTTGCGGATGCCCGCGCAGCAGGCCGACGGTCGGAAAGCCAAAACGCTTACCCGCCGCCGCCAACGCATGCAGATGATTGGACCAGGCCCCGCCCAGACTGATCACACCTTCGGCACCCGCCTCGCGGGCCACCCTTAGGTGATCAATGAGCTTGAACCATTTATTGCCGCAGATCAGCGGGTCGATTTGGTCCAGACGCAGGATCGCGACTTCGACACCGGCTGCAGTGAGCCAGTCCAGGTGAAGGGGTTCGAGGGGGGCCTGGGGCAGCCAGTCGCTGGGCGGAGATAGCATTGATGCCGGCTCTTCGGGAAAGAGCCGGCATCTTAGCAGCAGATAGGACGCCTTCGCGGGCAAGCCCGCTCCCACAGGGGTTCAGAGTTGAACCACCATTCGGTAAACAACACAGAACCTGTGGGAGCGAGCTTGCTCGCGATGGCCATTGGCACGCTTAACCTGCGGTCAATATCAGAGCTCAGCCGCCAGTCGCGAACCCTGATTGATCGCACGTTTGGCATCCAGCTCTGCCGCCACGTCCGCACCACCGATCAAATGCACATTCTGCCCGGCCGCCACCAGGCCATCGTGCAACTCGCGCAGCGGGTCCTGTCCAGCGCAGATCACGATGTTGTCCACCGGCAGCACCTGCGGTTCACCGGTTTCACCGATGCGGATATGCAGGCCTTCATCATCGATCTTCAGGTACTCGACGCTGTTGAGCATCTGTACGTGTTTGTTCTTCAGACCTGTGCGGTGAATCCAGCCGGTGGTCTTGCCCAAACCGTCGCCGACCTTGGATTTCTTGCGCTGCAACAGGAACACCTGACGTGCCGGCGCGTGAGGCTCGGCCTTGATCCCGGCGACACCACCACGGGCCTCAAGGTGAGTATCGATGCCCCACTCTTTCCAGAATGCCTCACGGTCCTGACTGGTGGCGACGCCTTGATGCACGAGGAATTCCGAGACATCAAAACCGATACCGCCGGCGCCAATCACCGCAACATGCTTGCCGACCGGTTTGCGCTCGAGGATCACGTCCAGGTAGCTCAATACCTTGGCATGCTCGACGCCAGGAATCGCCGGCACACGCGGCGCAATACCGGTGGCCAGAATCACCTCGTCATAACCGCCGTCCACCAGTTGCGCGACATCGACCCGCGTATTCAGGCACACCTCGACATTCGTGGTCTGCAACTTGCGTTTGAAGTAGCGCAAGGTTTCGAAGAACTCTTCCTTGCCCGGCACACGCTTGGCGACGTTGAACTGGCCGCCGATTTCGCTGGCGGAATCGAACAGCGTCACTTGATGTCCACGCTCGGCGGCCACGGTTGCCGCGGACAAACCCGCGGGACCTGCGCCAACCACAGCGATTTTCTTGATCTGCTGCACTGGCAGGTAGTTGAGTTCGGTTTCATGACAGGCCCGCGGGTTCACCAGGCACGAGGTCAACTTGCCACCGAAGGTGTGGTCCAGGCAGGCCTGGTTGCAACCGATGCAGGTGTTGATTTCATCAGCGCGACCGGCTGCGGCCTTGTTGACGAACTCCGGGTCGGCGAGGAATGGCCGCGCCATCGACACCATGTCGGCATCACCTTCGGCGAGGATTTGCTCGGCGACTTCCGGGGTGTTGATGCGGTTGGTGGTAATCAGCGGAATACCGACTTCCCCACGCAACTTGGCCGTGACCTTGCTGAACGCGGCACGCGGAACCTTGGTGGCAATGGTCGGAATCCGTGCTTCGTGCCAGCCGATCCCGGTGTTGATGATGGTTGCGCCCGCTTTTTCGATGGCCTTGGCCAACTGAACGATTTCTTCCCAGGTGCTGCCGCCTTCCACCAGATCGAGCATCGACAGACGGAAGATGATGATGAAGTTTGGACCTACCGCTTCGCGCACGCGACGAACGATTTCCACGGGCAGGCGCATACGGTTTTCGTAGCTGCCGCCCCAACGGTCGGTACGATGGTTGGTGTGGGCAGCGAGGAACTGGTTAATGAAATAACCTTCAGAGCCCATGATCTCGACGCCGTCGTACTCGGCTGTTTGCGCCAACGTCGAGCAGGTGACGAAGTCGCTGATCTGCTTCTCGATGCCTTCCTCGTCCAGCTCTTTAGGCTTGAACGGGTTGATCGGTGCCTGGATCGCACTCGGCGCGACCTGTTTCGGGCTGTAGGCATAACGCCCGGCGTGGAGTATCTGCATGCAAATCTTGCCACCCGCCTCGTGCACCGCACGGGTGACGATCTGATGCTTGAGCGCCTCATCGACAGTGGTCAGCTTGGCGGCGCCGGAGTAAACCCCACCCTCATCGTTCGGCCCAATACCGCCGGTGACCATCAGGCCAACCCCACCGCGAGCACGTTCGGCGAAGTACGCCGCCATGCGCTCAAAACCGCCGGGCTTCTCCTCAAGGCCAGTGTGCATCGAGCCCATCAGGGTACGGTTACGCAGCGTGGTAAAACCCAGATCCAGCGGGGCCAACAGGTGCGGGTAATGAGCAGCGGTCATCGGTAGCTCCACAACGAACAATCACGAAAAGTGCGGGCGCTCTTTGGCGCCCATCGGTTATGTGCCACAGACTAAGAGCAGGCCCGTCATCGCTCAATGACCGTAACTGACAACTTATTGATCCAAACGCGCAGCACCTCTTGGCATTCGTCGGCATGGGGCCTACCCTTGTCGACGAATCCTGCACACGGCTGCTTAGCGTTTCCCCATGCGCAAACTTCTTTACCTGACCGCTTCCATGGCGTTGATCGCCGTCATTGCCGCGTACGCGATGTGGACCGCTGATCGCCCGGAAGGCCATTACCTCTCGGACCTGCGCATCAAACTCGCCGTTGACCAAGGCGTTCCGGCCGACCGTGGCAACCTGCTGGGCATTCAGCCCGAGCTGTTTCCCACCGACTACCAAAGTACCGAGCACCTGCACCGCAAGCTCGCGGCCTATTTGCAGCAAGCTCGCGAACAGGGCCTGCTGAACGAAAAAACCATCGTCGTGCTGCCGGAACACATCGGTACCTGGCTAATGGTCTGCGGCGAGAAAGACGAGCTGTATCAAGCCAGCACGCTAGACGAAGCCATGAACTGGCTGGCAGTGAGCAATCCCCTGAGCTTTTTGCGCGCGTTGATCAGCGCCAAGGGCGACAGCCGCCTGGATGACGCACACCTGCGCATGAAAGCCAAAAGCATGGCCAGGCAGTACCAGGCGCTGTTCGGTGGGTTGGCCAAAGAGTTCGGCGTCACCCTGGTGGCGGGCAGCATCGTGTTGCCCGAACCGAGTGTCAGCGACGGCGCGCTAAACATCGGTCGTGGTGCGCTGTACAACAGCAGTCTGGTGTTTGGCCGCGATGGCTTGCCGATCGGCCAGCCACAACGTCAGCTGAATCCGGCCCTCGATGAACAGGGCTTCATCCAGCCAAACGCCGATCAGGCAATCAATGTCATCGACACTCCGGCAGGACGCTTGGGCATATTGATTGGCCGCGACAGCTGGTATCCAGACAACTATCGCAAACTCAACGATCAGGGCGCGCAGTTGATAGCGGTGCCTGCATTCCTCAAAGGCCGCGGGATCTGGGACAAGCCCTGGCGCGGCGACAAGGGGCCAGCGATGCCCAGTGAAATCAACCTCAAGCCCGGCGAGCTCAGCGAAGGCCAAGCGTGGCATCGCCTGACGCTGACCAGTCAGCGCCCGGCCAGTCAGGCCAGCGCTGGTGTCAGCGTATTCCTGCGCGGACAATTCTGGGATCAGGGCAGCGCCGGTCAGAGCTTTCTCAGCAGCAACGGCCAGCACTTCGCCGACCGCGAAGCCCGCGGTGCTCGCTTGCTGAACATCTGGTTGTAAATGATGAAACCACAGCCGATGCGCCTCGGGGATTTGTCGGTCGGCTTCGTCCATAGCCTGGCTGACGCCGTACGCAGCCACGGTCTGGACCCGCAACCGCTGCTGGAACAATACGGTCTCGACTCGGCGCGGTTAGCCGAAGCCGGCGCCCGGCTATCGATCCCGCGCTACATGCGCCTGGGCCACGCGGCGATTCAATTGACCGGCGACCCGGCGCTGGGTCTGCGCATGGGCCAGCTCAGCCGCCTCAGCCAGGTCGGGCTGGCCGGGATCACTGCCGCTCAGGCGCCGACGGTGCGCGAAGCGGCGCGCTGCCTGATTCGCTTCGAAGCCTTGTACGGTTCCAATTACCGCGGCCAGTCGAGTTTCCATGAAGATGCCCAAGGCGCGTGGCTGCGGTTCTATTCCATCAGCCCGTACAACGCCTATAACCGCTTTGTGGTGGATTCGATCATCGCCGGCTGGTTGCAGCAGTTATCCAGCCTGAGCCCTGAGCCGCTGCGCGCTGAGCGCATCGACATCGAATTCGCCGAGCCGGATTACCGCGAGCGTTACGTGCTGCTGGGCGACTGCCCGATCCAGTTCGGCGCCGAGCACAATCAACTCAGGCTGAGTCAGGCTAGCCTGGCGCTGCGCAACCCCGAGCATTGCCCGAGTACCTGGCGTCTGATGCTCAAGCTATGTGAGCGGGAACTGGAGCAATTGACCCGCACCCGCAGCCTGCGTGAACGCATCACTCAGTTGCTGGGGCCTTTGCTCAATGGTGGTCGTGAACCCGACCTGGAGGAAGTGGCCACACGCCTGAAGCTACCGACCTGGACCTTGCGTCGCAAGCTCGCCGAAGAAGGTACGCAATTTCGCGCCATTCTCAACGACACCCGCCGCGATCTGGCCATGACCTATATCCGTGACACGGAACTGGCCTTTGGCGAGATCGCCTACCTGCTGGGTTTTGCCTCGGCCGAAGCCTTTCAGCGCGCCTTCAAGCGCTGGAACAACCAGACACCTGGCGAGTTCCGTCGCAGTCACAGGCAATCAGCCTGACGCGGCAGGCCTGCAGCGGCGTGCTTACAACTCCGTAGCGTCTTCGGCTGGCTCCAGTGGGTCCAGTTCAAACGCCTGATATTCGAGCAACTCTTCTTGATAATCGTCCATTGAGATGTCCTTTTGAGTCGAGTTAAAACCGCTGTACCAATGACCTTCGCCATCAGCATAAAGTGCCCGCATGAAAGAAAAATGACGCGGGCATGCGGAAGATCCTGCTAATAAAACGTAGCAGGCACTCAAGAATTTATCACGGGACATTTCGAATAAAAACTGACGGAAATCAGCCTTTGGTGGCGCAGGCGATGCTGCAGAAACGTTGTGGGATTGACCTTAGAGTCTGTTGACGTTTGGCGGAGAACGCCATCAAGCGTCAACAGACCCTAGATCCCACAGTGCTCGACTTCAGATTACTTGCCGGACGATGGCAGTGCTGGAATCGGCTCGGTCGGTGCCGGCATCGAACTCGGATTCGCCGGTGGCGTGATGACTTCAGAGGCCGGTGTCGGCTCGACATTGCTCGCAGGTGCAGTCGACGACGCCACAGGCGCCGATGCGGAGGATATAGGCTCTATCGGCGAACTCACCGCTGGTGCTGGTGCAGCCGTCACCGGCTCGGCCGCCGCTGGTACGACAGGCGCGGGGGTTGGCGCTGGCGTCACTGCAGGCGCTGGAGCTGGAGCTGGAGGCGTTGCGGGGGCTGCCGCAGGCTCAGGCACACCCAGATCGGTCTTTGGCTTCTCGACGATATGCGCCTCTTTCTTCGCATCCGGCGGCAGGAACAGCTCGACCAGCGTGAAAAACCGCTCGTAGAACTTCCCGGACGACACGGTTTCACTGGCAACCTTGACCATCGAGTCATCGGAAGAACCAATCGGCATCGACACCGAGCCCAACACACCGACACCGAGGCTGGCGGAGTTGTTGGTTTTCTTCAACGCATAGCGGTCCTGCAAGGCATTGGCGAACATGGTCGCGTGGTGCTTGCTGTCTTCGGCGCAGACCACGTTGAAGCTGATCTCCATATGCGTGTCGCCGGTCTGCTGAAAGCTCTTGTGACCACTGACCAGCTTCGGGTCAGTACTGGTGATGATGTAGCCCTGGCTCAACAATGCCCGACGGGCGGCCTCGCAGGAAGCGACATCGGTAACCGGGTATTTGCGTGAAAACGTCCCGGAATCATCGAAATTTTCATGCTCATAGATGGCCTGGTCCTTGGTACAACCGGCTGCGGCTGCCAGTACCAACGCCAGCCCGGCGGCACGCACGTGGAATGATTTGAACATTGAACATCCTGAAGAAAACGATCCGGGGCCTATTGTGCAACAGATCACCCCGTAACGGCGCATGGATTAGTGTCTTGTAAGCGTTACAAGTCTACTGACCTTCGTTTACCGGAAAAAGTCGCACGCACAGATGATCGATGAACACCCGCAATTTAACCGCCGCGTGCCGACTGGATGGCCACAGAACCCAGGCAGCCCTTGAGCCGCACAAAACAAAAGACCCCGGCCTTTCGGTCGGGGTCTTTGTTTAGAAGCACGTTGTTTACAACCAACGGAGTCATTCAGGCATCAGTAACGCTTGATGTCTGCCTGGCTTTCCAGCTGTTTGCGATAGGCAGCAAAGTCTTGCTGGCCAATGCGCGACGCGAGGAAGCGACGATACTGAGCCTTCTCTTCTTCAGAAGGAGCAGCGGCTTCGTTCACACCGTTCAGACGTACGATCACCAGACTACCGTCAGTCAGGGTCACGTTGCTGAACGTCGGCTTGTCCTTGGCGGCAGGCTTTGGCATGCGGAACAACGCTTGCAGCACGGTTGGGTCAACCCCTTCCTGAGCACGAGTCGCCGCCTTGGTGACTTTCCAGCCTTGGCTTTCGAGCGGCGTCTTGCCATCACGCAGGCTGGCGATCAGCTCATCAGCCTTGGTCTTGGCAGCAGCACTGGCGTGCTCCTTGGTCAATTGCACGCGGATGCTCGCAGCGACGCTTTCCAGCGGCAGCTGTTCAGGCTTGCGATGCTCTTTGGCACGCAGCACCACGACAGTTTCCGGATCCAGCTCGATGCCGGTGCTGTTGGCACCTTCATCCAGTACTTCCGGGCTGAATGCGGCAGTGACCACGGCACGGTTGGCCGCGATACCTTCGCCACCTTCACGGCCAAACGGCGCGGACGTATGAACGGTCAGTTTCAGGTCCTGAGCCGGTTGAGCCAGATCGGAGGCTTCGAACGAGGAGTCTTCCAACTGTTTGGTCGCGTCAACAAAGCGCTGCTCGACCTGCTGGCTTTTCAGTTCCTTGGTCAGCTTGTCTTTCAGGCTGGCGAAGCTTGGCACTTGAGGTGCTTCAACACCCAACAGCTTGATCAAGTGGAAACCGAAACCGGTGCGTACCGGCGCCGATACCTGATCCTTGTTCAACGCATACAGCGCTTTCTCAAAGACTGGGTCGTAAACGCCTTGACCAGCGTAACCGAGGTCACCGCCATTGGCGGCCGAACCTGGATCCTGCGAGAACTCCTTGGCCAGGGCCTCGAAGCTTTCGCCTTTGGCCAGACGCACCTGAATCTCTTCAATCTTGGCCCTGGCTTGCGCTTCGTTCACCTTGTCATTAACTTCGATCAGAATGTGCGCAGCCCGGCGTTGTTCGGCCAGATTCGCAGTTTCTTTCTGATACAGCGCTTGCAGGTCTTCGTCCTTGACGGCGACCTGATCAAAGAAGGAAGCCTTCTTCAACTCGAGGTAATCGATGACCACCTGATCCGGCGTCATGAACTCTTTGGCGTGCTCGTCGTAGTAAGCCTTGACCTCTTCGTCGGTCAGTTTCACCGCCGCAGGATCTGCCTTGACGCTCAGGGTCGCGAAGTCGCGGGTCTGTTTTTCCAAACGGGCGAAAGCCTGAACCTGTGCATCAGTGACGAAACCGCTACCTGCCAGACCGGCACGCAGTTGGCCGATCAGCATTTCCTGAGCCAGCATTTGGCGGAACTGCATACGGCTGTAGCCCAACTGACGGATCACCTGGTCGAAACGCTCAGAACTGAACTTGCCGTCGACCTGGAATTCAGGCGTTTGCAGGATCACTTGGTCCAATGCTGCTTCGGAGAAAGCGAATTTCGATTTTTCTGCGCCTTGCAGCAACAGTTTGCGGTCGATCAGCCCTTTCAGAGCGGCTTCGCGCAGCATTTTTTCATCAAGCAAGGAAGCATCGAAATCCTTGCCCAGCTGTTGCATGAGCTGACGGCGTTGCATATCAACCGCCTGACTCAGCTCGTTCTGGCTGATTTCTTCACCATTGACCTTGGCCGCATCATTGCGGTGGGTAGTGGCCTTGAAGATGGCGTCGAAACCAGTCAAAGCCAGCAGTGCAACGATGACCCCAATAATGGTCTTGGCAATCCAGCCTTGTGAATTGTCCCTGATATTCTGCAGCATGCGTCCCCCAGAAACGGTTGAACTTCAATTTAGGCAACCGTGGAGCGTGGGTAGAATCCGGATAGAAGAAAGGCGCATCCGAGGATGCGCCTTCTCGTAACTGGCGGAGCGGACGGGGCTCGAACCCGCGACCCCCGGCGTGACAGGCCGGTATTCTAACCGACTGAACTACCGCTCCGCTGCCAAGTCAGGAATGACCCCGACCCGGATAGGCAAAAAACCGAGTGAGGCTTAGTTAACAGCTTCTTTCAGTGCTTTACCGGCTTTGAAACCTGGTTTTTTGGCTGCTGCGATTTCCAGCGTCTTACCGGTCTGTGGGTTACGACCAATGCGAGCTGGACGATCAGTGACGGAGAAAGTACCGAAACCAACCAGAACAACAGAGTCGCCAGCCTTGAGAGCGCCAGTGACGGATTCGATTACAGCGTCCAGCGCGCGGCCAGCAGCGGCTTTCGGGATATCAGCGGATGCAGCGATAGCATCAATCAGTTCCGACTTGTTCACTCTAAGTCCCCTTATATCTATTTGAGATGATTCTAAGTTTTTTGGTGAAAGCAAAAACGAGTGCTGAATGGCCTACAGACACTTAAGAGCCGCTTTATAACAAGGGCTCTAAAAAGCTGTCAAGGAAGCCCCCCAGGCTAATACGTACTAGTGCGTGCTAATTCTTTCCTTAGAGTCAGACTCGCGTTTCTCATCCTTTGCAACTATCTCGGGAGCCACATCCGGCAAGGGCTCCGGCGCGTATTGCAGCGCAATTTGCAGGACTTCGTCAATCCATTTAACCGGTTTAATCTGAAGATCTTGCTTGATATTGTCAGGAATTTCCTTCAAGTCGCGAACGTTCTCTTCGGGAATGATCACCGTCTTGATTCCGCCACGGTGTGCCGCCAGCAGTTTTTCCTTAAGACCACCAATCGCCAGAACCTGCCCGCGCAAGGTGATTTCGCCGGTCATGGCAACATCGGCGCGCACAGGAATCCCGGTCAACGCTGACACCAGTGCCGTGCACATCCCTACACCCGCACTAGGACCGTCTTTAGGCGTTGCCCCTTCCGGCATGTGAATGTGGGTGTCGCGCTTTTCGTGGAAGTCCAGCGGGATCCCCAGGCTTTTCGCGCGGCTGCGAACAACCGTCAGCGCAGCCGTGATCGATTCGACCATGACATCGCCCAGCGAACCGGTCTTGATCAGTTGGCCTTTACCCGGCACCACCGCGGCTTCGATGGTCAGCAACTCGCCGCCCACCTGAGTCCAGGCCAGACCGGTCACTTGACCTACCTGATCCTGCTGTTCGGCCAGGCCGTAGCGGAATTTGCGCACACCAAGGAAGTGCTCGAGCATCTCGGCAGTCACCTTCACCGAGAAGCGTTTTTCCATCGCATGCTCTTTGACCGTCTTGCGGCAAACCTTGGCAATCTGGCGCTCAAGCCCACGCACACCGGCTTCACGGGTGTAGTAACGAATGATGTCACGGATCGCCTCGGCGTCGAATTCCAGCTCGCCTTTTTTCAAGCCGTTGGCCTGAATCTGCTTGGGCGAAAGGTATTTGACGGCAATGTTGATCTTCTCGTCTTCGGTGTAACCCGGCAGACGAATCACTTCCATCCGGTCGAGCAGCGCCGGCGGAATGTTCATCGAGTTCGAGGTGCAAAGGAACATCACATCGGACAGGTCGTAGTCGACTTCCAGATAGTGATCGTTGAAATTGTGGTTTTGCTCAGGATCGAGCACTTCCAGCAAAGCCGACGCCGGATCGCCACGCATGTCGCTGCCCATCTTGTCGATTTCGTCGAGCAAGAAAAGTGGGTTGCGCACGCCAACCTTTGTCATCTTTTGAATCAATCTTCCTGGCATCGAACCGATATAAGTCCGGCGATGACCACGAATTTCCGCCTCATCGCGTACACCGCCGAGGGCCATGCGTACGAATTTTCGGTTTGTGGCGTGGGCAATCGACTCCGCCAGGGAGGTTTTACCCACCCCTGGAGGACCGACCAGGCACAACACCGGGCCGCGAATTTTCTTCACGCGTTTTTGCACGGCAAGGTATTCGAGAATCCGTTCTTTGACTTCTTCCAGACCATAGTGGTCGGCGTCGAGAATGTCTTCTGCGCGCGCAAGATCCAGACGAACCTTGCTTTGCGCCTTCCACGGCACCTGAACCAGCCAGTCGAGGTAGGAGCGCACAACCGTCGCTTCGGCAGACATCGGCGACATTTGCTTGAGCTTGTTCAGCTCGGCCTGGGCCTTGATCAGCGCGTCTTTTGGCAAGCCTGCGGCATCGATGCGCTTTTTCAGCTCTTCGACTTCGTTATGGCCTTCTTCGCTATCGCCCAACTCTTTCTGAATGGCCTTCATCTGCTCATTCAGGTAGTACTCGCGCTGGCTGCGCTCCATTTGCTTTTTGACGCGGCCACGAATGCGTTTTTCGACTTGCAGCAGATCGATTTCGGCGTCCAGCAATGCCAGAACGTGCTCGACCCGGGCCGACAAATCGATGATTTCGAGGATTTCCTGCTTCTGCTCGATCTTCAGCGCCATGTGCGCAGCCATGGTATCGACCAGGCGACTTGGCTCATCGATGCTGTTGAGCGACGACAGGACTTCAGCCGGAACCTTCTTGCCCAGCTGAACGTACTGTTCAAATTGTGACAGCAAACTGCGGACAAACACTTCCGACTCGCGTTCGGGAGCGTCGACTTCGTCAATCAGTGATACCTCGGCACGGCAATGGCCATCGACTTCACTGAAACGCTCGACCGTGCCACGCTGCTCGCCTTCAACCAGCACTTTGACCGTGCCATCAGGCAGCTTGAGCAGCTGCAGAACCGTCGCGATAGTGCCTACGCGATAAAGTGCGTCTTCACCGGGATCGTCGTCAGCAGGGTTTCTCTGAGCCAGCAGAAGGATCTGCTTGTCGCCCATCATCGCGGCCTCGAGGGCTTCGATAGATTTCTCGCGCCCCACGAACAGCGGGATAACCATGTGCGGATAAACCACAACATCACGCAATGGCAGGAGAGGCAATTCGATGGTTGTCTTCATGATTTCGCCTCTACGGCGGCCATAAGGCCGGAAACAGATGGAAGTAAGCTTGAAACCAAGATGGGGGCTGCTTTCGAAAAAAACAAGCTGATTAAAAGACCGCGGTAAAGATCGTCCGAACGCAGCCCGAACCTGCGGCAGCTCCTAGAAAAGCAAAGGGGCCCAAAGGCCCCTTCTTTAATCCAGCAGTGCGACGCTTACGCGTCTGGCGCTGCCTTGGCAGCCGGCTCACTGTTTTCGTAGATATACAGTGGCTTGGACTTGCCTTCTATAACGCTTTCATCGATCACTACTTTACTCACCTCGGACTGCGAGGGGATTTCATACATAGTGTCGAGCAGTACACCTTCGAGGATCGACCGCAATCCACGAGCGCCGGTTTTACGTTCCAGTGCACGCTTGGCGACCGATTTGAGTGCATCAGCCCGGAACTCCAGGTCAACACCTTCCATCTCGAACAGCTTGGCATACTGTTTGGTCAGAGCATTTTTCGGCTCGGTGAGGATCTGCATCAGCGCAGCCTCATCGAGCTCGTCCAGCGTCGCAAGCACCGGCAGACGACCGACGAATTCCGGGATCAGACCGAACTTGACCAGATCGTCAGGCTCGACTTCACGCAGGGACTCACCCACCTTCTTGCCTTCTTCCTTGCTGCGAACTTCTGCGTTGAAGCCAATGCCGCCACGGGTGGAACGGTTTTGAATAACCTTTTCCAGACCCGAGAACGCACCGCCGCAGATGAACAGGATGTTACGGGTGTCGACCTGAAGAAATTCCTGCTGCGGATGCTTGCGACCACCTTGAGGTGGAACGGAAGCGACCGTACCTTCGATCAACTTGAGCAGGGCCTGCTGCACGCCTTCACCGGAAACGTCCCGGGTGATCGACGGATTGTCAGACTTGCGCGAAATCTTGTCGATTTCATCGATGTAGACGATGCCCATTTGAGCTTTTTCTACATCGTAATCGCACTTCTGCAACAGTTTCTGAATGATGTTTTCAACGTCTTCACCTACGTAACCCGCCTCGGTGAGGGTGGTTGCGTCAGCGATGGTGAAAGGCACATTCAGCAAACGGGCCAGCGTTTCAGCAAGCAGGGTTTTACCCGAGCCTGTAGGGCCGATCAGCAAGATGTTGCTTTTGCCGAGTTCGACATCGTCATTCTTTTTGTCACGCTGGTTAAGGCGTTTGTAGTGGTTATACACCGCTACGGCCAAAACCTTTTTCGCACGCTCCTGACCAATCACGTACTGATCAAGTATGCCGCTGATTTCTTTAGGCGAAGGCAATTTATGCGCGCTGCTTTCGGCCTGTGCTTCCTGCACCTCCTCGCGGATGATGTCGTTGCACAGGTCGACGCACTCGTCGCAGATAAAGACCGAGGGGCCGGCAATCAATTTGCGCACTTCATGCTGGCTTTTGCCACAGAAGGAGCAATAGAGCAGCTTGCCGTTGTCCTCGCCGTTGCGGGTGTCAGTCATTCGATCGATCCAAATCCGATAGGCTTGCAACACAAGATGAAGGCAATTGCGGGCTTTTTCAAGCCCGCTGGTGGCCAGTTAAACCAACCACCTGCATTTGAGCTGCTTAGGCAGGCATTTTACGCTTGTCGATCACGGAGTCGATCAGGCCATATTCGGCCGCACGCTCTGCGCTCATGAAGTTGTCACGCTCGGTGTCGCGCTCAATGGTTTCGAGGCTTTGACCGGTGTGATGAGCCAACAGCGAGTTCAGACGCGAACGGATATGGAGGATTTCCTTGGCATGGATGTCGATGTCCGACGCCTGACCCTGGAAGCCGCCCAATGGCTGGTGAATCATCATGCGCGAGTTCGGCAGGCAGTAACGCTTGCCAGCAGCACCACCGGCAAGCAGGAAAGCACCCATGCTGCAGGCCTGACCGATACAGGTGGTGGAAACGTCAGGTTTGATGAACTGCATGGTGTCGTAGATCGACATGCCCGCAGTCACCGAACCGCCTGGTGAGTTGATGTAAAGATGGATGTCCTTGTCCGGATTTTCCGCTTCAAGGAACAGCAGTTGTGCGGCGACCAGGTTGGCCATGTAGTCTTCTACCGGGCCGACAAGGAAGATCACTCGCTCTTTGAGGAGGCGCGAGTAGATGTCATAGGCACGTTCGCCACGGGCGGACTGCTCGATAACCATCGGGACCAGACCACCTGCGGCCTGGATGTCAGAGCTCTGCTGATAATAAGAATTGCGGGACATGTCTCGCAGTCACTCCCAAATAGTTATGTCTTGAATACGCATAAGCCAGCTCGAAAGCTGGCTTATGGTGTGTGCTTCTAACGCAAAAACAATCAGTCGGCTTGTGGAGCTTCTACCGGCTTGACCGCTTCTTCGTAAGAGACCGATTTGTCGGTCACGCTAGCTTTCTGCAGAACAGTATCCACAACTTGCTCTTCCAGCACAACCGAACGGACTTCGTTCAGTTGCTGGTCGTTCTTGTAGTACCAGGACACGACTTGCTCAGGCTCCTGATAAGCCGAAGCCATTTCCTGAATCAGCTCGCGAACGCGGGTTTCGTCAGGCTTGAGGTCGTATTGCTTGACCACTTCAGCAACCACCAGACCCAGCACAACGCGACGCTTGGCTTGTTCTTCGAACAGCTCGGCAGGCAGTTGATCAGGCTTGATATTGCCACCGAACTGCTGAACCGCCTGAACGCGCAGACGATCAACCTCGTTGGACAGCAGAGCCTTTGGCACTTCGATCGGGTTGGCGGCCAGCAGACCGTCCATTACCTGATTCTTGACCTTGGATTTGATCGCCTGACGCAGTTCGCGCTCCATGTTCTTACGAACTTCGGTGCGGAAACCGTCGATGCCAGACTCTTTGATACCGAACTGAGCGAAGAATTCTTCGGTCAATTCAGGCAATTTCGGCTCGGAAACGGTGTTTACCGTCACGGTGAACTCGGCGGCTTTGTTAGCCAGGTCCAGGTTCTGATAGTTCTCAGGGAAGGTCAGGTTCAGAACGCGCTCTTCGCCCGCTTTAGCGCCAACCAGGCCTTCTTCGAAGCCAGGGATCATGCGACCAGAACCCAGAACCAGCTGAGTGCCCTTGGCGGAACCACCGGCGAACACTTCACCGTCAACCTTGCCAACGAAATCGATGTTCAGTTGGTCTTCGTTCTGAGCAGCACGATCGGCAATTTCAAAACGAACGTTCTGCTTGCGCAGGATTTCCAGCATTTTGTCCAGATCGGCGTCCGCCACGTCAGCGCTCAGGCGCTCGACAGCGATGGATTCGAAACCGGCAACGGTGAACTCAGGGAACACTTCGAACGTTGCAACGAATTCCAGATCCTTGCCCTTCTCCAGGACTTTAGGCTCTACCGAAGGAGCGCCAGCCGGGTTCAGTTTTTGCTCGACAATAGCTTCGTAGAAAGAAGCCTGGATCACATCGCCTACAGCTTCCTGACGCGCATCAGCTTCATAACGCTGACGGATCACGCTCATTGGCACTTTGCCAGGACGGAAGCCTGCAATTTTGGCCTTTTGGGCAGTCTGCTGCAGACGCTTGTTGACTTGAGTCTCAATGCGCTCAGCTGGCACGGTGATGCTCATGCGGCGCTCAAGAGCAGAAGTATTTTCAACAGAAACTTGCATGGATATTCCTCGTTGCACAGACGTTAGCCGGCCGTTTCCGACCCCAGAATCAAGGGCATGCATTCTAGTGGGTCAAACTCAAGAAGTCACCCTACTGAAAACGGGTAAAAACGCAGCAGGCAATTTATAGGTGCGAATGCACGAATGCACCTCGCCCCGGAGGCTAATACAGTCAATCACGCCAGGGCTCTGCGCCAACCCTTCTATATATAGAAGGAGTGCCCATCACATCCCTGGCAGCCGATCTTGCGAGCAAGGTCGGCGGGCAATGCGGCATCATCGAGCAACATGAATACGACGAAACGCCCTACCCTTGCGACCCGGAACTTGCAGTCACTGAACACACAAACCGCTGAAATAAAAAAGGCGCCAGACTGTTAAATCTGGCGCCTTTCGAAATATGGGGTGGACGATGGGGATCGAACCCACGACAACGGGAGTCACAATCCCGTGCTCTACCAACTGAGCTACGCCCACCATATTGCGCAACAAAGAAGCCAAACAACTTCTTTGCCGAACTCCAACCTAGCCGACGGCCTGACTGAAGCTTTAATTGGTGCGGATGAAGAGACTCGAACTCTTACGCCTCGCGGCGCTGGAACCTAAATCCAGTGTGTCTACCAATTCCACCACATCCGCGTATCAAGCTTTTAAAGCAAAGGCGCCAGATTATTAATCTGGCGCCTTTCTAAATATGGGGTGGACGAAGGGGATCGAACCCTCGACAACGGGAGTCACAATCCCGTGCTCTACCAACTGAGCTACGCCCACCATATCGCGTTACTTGTGCCAAAGCTGCCTAATGGCGCACCCGGCAGGACTCGAACCTGCGACCATCCGCTTAGAAGGCGGATGCTCTATCCAGCTGAGCTACGGGCGCCTTGTTAGCTGTACCCTTGAAGGACTACAAACTAAGTGCTTTCCAGCCTTGCAGAACCGTAATTCCGCTTGACCTTCCTAACCAGTGCTAGGCTGTGCCCGACAAGTGCGACGAATAGTATAGAGCCCCCCGGAGACCGTCAAATCCTTTTTGAGAAAAATTCATTTAATTAAAGGGCTTAGGGGAATTTGCAGACCAAGCGCCTTTGCCCTCACGCTCTGACATGCGAGAATGCGTTCTCTTTTCTTCCCCCTCTCGATGGTTAATCACGCGCAATGACTGCACAACTAATCGACGGCAAATCGATCGCCGCCAGCCTGCGCCAGCAGATCGCCAAACGTGTTGCCGAGCGTCGCCAGCAAGGTCTGCGCACGCCAGGCCTCGCGGTGATCCTGGTCGGCAGCGATCCCGCCTCTCAGGTTTATGTCTCGCACAAGCGTAAAGACTGTGAAGAGGTCGGCTTCCTCTCCCAAGCCTATGACCTGCCCTCCGATACCACCCAGCAAGCACTGACCGAGCTGATCGATCGTCTTAATGACGACCCGAACATCGATGGCGTACTGCTGCAGCTTCCTCTGCCCGAACACCTGGACGCCTCCAAACTGCTGGAGCGCATTCGTCCGGATAAAGACGTCGATGGTTTCCATCCTTATAACGTCGGCCGTCTGGCACAACGCATCCCCTTGCTGCGCCCATGCACCCCCAAAGGCATCATGACCTTGCTGGAAAGCACCGGTGCCGATCTTTACGGGATGGATGCAGTGATCGTCGGCGCTTCCAATATCGTCGGTCGTCCAATGGCGATGGAACTGCTGCTGGCCGGCTGCACCGTGACTGTCGCCCACCGCTTCACCAAGGATCTGGCCGGCCACGTCGGCCGCGCCGATCTGGTCGTAGTCGCCGCCGGCAAACCTGGCCTGGTAAAGGGTGAGTGGATCAAGGAAGGCGCCATCGTCATCGACGTCGGTATCAACCGCCAGGAAGACGGCAAACTGGTGGGCGATGTGATCTATGAGACCGCCCTGCCCCGCGCCGGCTGGATTACTCCAGTACCCGGCGGTGTAGGCCCGATGACTCGCGCCTGCCTGCTGGAAAACACGTTGTACGCAGCGGAAACCCTGCACAGCTAAGTGCAGATTTCCCCTGAGCTCAAACAAGGAACCCCGCCCATTGGCGGGGTTCCTTGTTTAAGGCGTCACATCGAACATCACCCAAACTGCTATACGACGTCAGCTCGTCGTAAACCCCCGGTTTTTAGAAAAAAACAAGGGGTTTCATCTGCCCCTCGAAGAACATTCGACAGTTCCTCAACTACGCTCATAAAATGTAACGCTTTTCTGGAAAAAGCCCGTTGCAGAACGGCACACCCACATTTATCGAGTCTACTCGCGTGAAAATCCGTCTTTCTATCCTGAGTCTATTGTTTGCAATTTCAGGCAGTGTCATCACGTCGAGCGTCGATGCTCGTGAAACCACCGCAGCGCCCCGAGACACCTCACATCTGCGCATCGCTTCCGGCAGCGCGATGCTGATCGATCTGCAAACCGACAAAGTCATCTACGCCAGCAACCCGGACGTGATCGTGCCAATCGCCTCGGTGACCAAATTGATGACCGGGCTGATCGTGCTGGACGCCAAACAGAATATGGACGAGTACATTTCCGTATCGATCAGCGACACCCCGGAAATGAAAGGTGTGTTCTCCCGAGTCAAACTCAATAGCGAACTGTCGCGCAGGGAAATGCTGCAGATTGCGCTGATGTCCTCGGAAAATCGAGCCGCCGCGAGCCTGGCTCACCACTACCCAGGCGGTTACGCGGCCTTTATCGCCGCAATGAACGCCAAGGCCAAGGCGCTGGGCATGACCAGCACCCATTACGTCGAGCCGACCGGCCTGTCAGTCCACAACGTTTCCACGGCCCGCGACCTGAGCAAATTGCTCCAGGCGGCACGCAAGTACCCGATGCTGAGCCAACTGAGCACTACCAAGGAAAAAACCGTGACGTTCCGCCGGCCCAGCTACTCCTTGGGTTTTCACAACACTGACCACCTGATCAACAAATCCAACTGGGACATCAAGCTGACCAAGACCGGCTTTACCAACCAGGCTGGCCACTGCCTGGTATTGGTCACCACCATGGGCAATCGTCCAGTGTCGCTGGTGATTCTCGATGCCTTCGGCAAGTACACCCACTTCGCGGACGCCGGACGGATTCGCCAATGGGTTGAAACCGGCAGGAGCACTTCTGTGCCGAATGTCGCCCTGCAATACAAAGCCGAGAAAAACCTGAAACACCATCAAGGCAATGGCATGGCGCAGACCGGCAAATAAGCGCACTAAAAAAGGCCCGCGACGTGAGTCGGGGCCTTTATCGATGACGGCGCCTCAGGGCGCCGTTTTTTTTCGGCTCGATTAATGGGCAGCCAGTGCTTTGGTCGCCTTGGCTGCTGCCTGCTCCTGTCCAGCCCGGGCCAGATCGTCAGCGGCTTTGAGCCAACGCTGCTGGTCAACCTTGGCCGGAATCTGGGTCGGCCCCTGAATCAGCACCGCCCAACCGCCAGCGTTTTGGAAGGCGGATTCAAACGAACTGAAGTTCATCAGCAAGCGGCGGTCCATTCCGGAACGCAGCAGCACCGTCTGCTTGTGACGGTTGTAGCCGGCAAGAATCGCGTACCTCGGCTCTTTCCAGAACGCCGAGCCCTCACTGAAGCGCAGTAACACCGGGTAACCCGCCGCGACCTGAGTCAACAACGCCGGCAGATTGCTGTCCAGCGGATACACGACCATCCCGTATTCACGCGCCAGGCTCTGCATGTTCTGCTGCAACTGCGCCTCGGCGCCCGGCAGGTGCAGCGGCTTGTCGAGTAATCCCGGAGTCATCACGATGCCTTGCTGGGAAAGCATGCTCGCCAGGGTTTGCGGCCCGCTTTGGTAAGCTTCGCCACGATAGAACGGCACGCCGTTGAGCTCGACGCGCTCTGGCAGACGCTGGATTTCAGGTTGCACGCTGCCGGCACAACCGGCCAGGCTCAGGACGCAGGCCGCGGCCAGCAAGGCGAAGCGGAATCGGGGAAATACCGGCAACATCATCACTCACTTGTTCAGGCGCCAGGCAATCGGTCTCCCGGCTTCGCCCATGATCATAGCAGCGGTATAGCCTTTAACGGCAGTCGCGTGCAGCTGATAGAGCGAACGGGTTGGTGGCTCATGACTATTGGTCAATTGCCTGCAACACATCAACGACTAGACTGCCCCTTACAAAGAGTGTGTGCTCGAAGCAGGGCAAAGAGGAGGCACGGATGAGCCTGACGATGATAATCCTGATGCTGATCGGTGGCTGGCTGGCCGTTGCCGCCGCCATGCTGTGGGGGGTATTGCGTATTACCCGCAGACACTATCATGCGCCTGTTCAACCTGCGGCCCCCACCAAAACCGAGAACTCTGAGCAACGCCACGCGACGGCGCACTGATCGATTCGGTTTAAATCCCCCACACAACCAAACGGCCGCCTGCACACCTTCGAGCGCAGACGACCGTTGCGTTTCTACCTTACCGCTTACGCTTCAGCTTGCGCAGCGGCCCTCTTCTCCCGGGCCCGACGCGACAGCATGTTCAGACCTTCAATCGTTGCCGAGAACGCCATGGCCGCATAGACGTAGCCTTTCGGTACGTGGGCGCCGAAACCTTCGGCAATCAGGGTCATGCCGATCATGATCAGGAAGCCCAGAGCCAGCATCACCACCGTCGGGTTGTCGTTGATGAACCTGGCCAAAGGCTCAGCCGCCAACAACATCACCAGCACCGACACCAGCACCGCGATGATCATGATCGGCAAATGCTCGGTCATGCCGACAGCAGTAATGATGCTGTCGATGGAAAACACCATATCGAGCATCAGGATCTGACCGATTGCCGCAGCAAAACCCAATGTCACGCCAGACGTTTGCGACATCGGGTCTTCCGGCGACGGGTCCATGCTGTGATGGATTTCAGTCGTCGCCTTCCACAACAGGAACAGACCGCCCGCGATCAGGATCATGTCTTTCCACGAGAACGCATGATCGAACAGTTCGATCACCGGCTCAGTCAGTTGCACGATGAACGCAATGGTGCTCAGTAAGCCCAGACGCAGCACCAAGGCCATGCTGATACCGATGCGACGTGCTTTGGCACGGTGTTGCACGGGCAGCTTGTTGGTCAGGATCGAGATGAAGATCAGGTTATCGATGCCCAGCACGATTTCCATCACGATCAAGGTAGCCAGGGCGACCCAGGCGGTGGGGCTTGCAGCAAGTTGTAAAAGATAGTCCATGGGTCAGTCCTGACTCGGTGTAAGACGGATTAGATTTCCTGCGACGAGATTTCTTTCTTGTCGCTGTCGTCGGCTGGTTTTTCCTTTTTATTGATGAGGTTCCCGGTGGCATCGCTCAGCGCTTGCTCCGCCGCCTTATGGGTATCGTCGATCGCTTGCCTGGCGGTTTCCGCCGCTTTACCCATCAATTGCCGAGCGCTTTTCTCGGCCTGGTCACAACCGCTCAGCACCAGCGCAGAGAGGGCCAGCAACGAAGCGGCGGTCAGGGCGTTGAGTTTCATCATGCTTTCCTCGATAGAACAGACTTGGCCAAGGTAGTGGCCCGTCGATAGCGAGGCATTCTAAGGAGACGAACACTTCAGGAAAATTCGTATTTTTAGCGGCTATACTTCGGTTTTTACGAATCGTCAGCGCACATGCTCAATTATCGGCAATTGCATTACTTCTGGGTCGTGGCCAAAACCGGCAGCATCGTGCGCGCCTGCGAGCAACTGAACCTGACCCCACAGACCATCAGTGGGCAGATCAGCCTGCTGGAGCAAACCTACGGGATAGAGTTGTTTCAGCGGGTCGGTCGGCAACTTGAACTGACCGAGGCCGGGCGTCAGACGCTGCCCTACGCCGAGCAGATGTTTCAGCTGGGCGGCGAACTGGAGGCCATGCTCCGGGCACAACCCAATGAACAGCAGATTCTGTTTCGGGTGGGCGTCGCCGACGTGGTGCCCAAATCCATCGTCTATCGCCTGATCGCGCCGACCATGGAGTTGAGTGAACCGCTGCGCATTACCTGTCGCGAGGACAAACTGGAGCGCTTGCTGGCCGACCTGGCCATTCAGCGGCTGGACCTGGTGATCTCCGACAGCCCGATGCCTTCGCACCTGGACATCAAGGTCTACAGCCAGAAGCTCGGTGAATGCGGCATCAGTTTTTTTGCCACGACTGAATTGGCACAACGCTATGGCGAAGACTTCCCACGCAGCCTGCACGGTGCTCCCCTGTTGATTCCAGGACAGGAAACCGTGGTGCGCAGCCGCTTGCAGCGCTGGTTCGCCGAACAGCAGATTCAGCCGCGCATCATCGGCGAGTTTGATGACAGTGCCCTGATGCAGGCGTTCGGCCAATCCGGCAGCGGGATTTTCATCGGCCCGAGCGTGATTGCCGATGAGGTGAGACGCCAGTGCGGCGTCGAGTTGATCGGGCAAACCGATGCGGTGACCGAGTCGTTTTACGCGATCTCGGTGGAGCGCAAGGTCAAGCACCCCGGCATTGTCGCGATTACCGAAGGTGCCCGACGCGAGCTGTTTACCGCGCTTTAATGCCTCAGGCGCAAACGGCCGGGGCTTTGACCTTCATCAGCAACAGCGCCAGCACAATCGACACCAGGATAAAACCGGCCGCCGCAAACCCCAGGCTACCAAGGCCCAGGGTGTCGATCACGTGCCCTCCGACCATCGCCCCCAAGCCAATCCCCAGATTGGCCCCGGCGATGTTCAGCGATGCCGCAAAGGCTGGCGCCTGCGGGGCGGCCTTCATCAGGCGCACATGGCTGACCAGGAACAACGCGGCCTGAGTCACGCCCCAGATGCCCATTGCCGCCGCCAATCCCAGCGTCGAATGGATACTCGGTACCAACGCCACCATGCCGCCGATCATAAAGCCACAAAACACCATCGACGCGATCAACGGATGGCGGTCGACCATGCGCCCGCCCAGCGAGTTGCCGATCAACCCGACCGCGCCAAAGCCCATCAGGCACCAGCCGACCACAGTGCCGTTGAAGCCGGCCAGTCGCTCAAGGATGTCGGCCAGGTAGGTGTAAGCGGTAAACATTCCGCTGAAGACCAGAATCGACAACAACACATGCCCTTGCATCAGCGGGCTGCGCAGCATCTTGAACTGCGAACGGAAGCTCACCTGCTGGTTGTGCAGGTTGGTTTTCGGCAAGTAGATAAACAGCAGCAATGCCTTGGCAAAGGCAATCACCGCGAGAATGCCAAAAGCTGTGCGCCAGCCGAACGCATCGGAAATCAACGTACCGACGGGGATCCCGAACACGGTCGCGCAGACAATTCCGAAACCGATTTTGGCAATCGCTCGCCCGGCGTAGTCCGGCCCGACGATGTCCACCGCCGTTTCACTGGCCAGCGCCCAGAACACCGGCAAGCCCAGCGCCGGTATCAACCGCGCGACTGCCATCACACCGATGTTCGGTGCCATGGCCGCCAAGGTGTTCGCCAACCCGAACATGATCAGCACGCTGATAAACAGACGCCGACGCTCAAAGCGTGCGAAGTACGCGGTCAGGAACGGTCCGAAGGCGGCGACGGTAAATGCGAACAACGTCACCAGCAATCCCGCCTGGGAAACGCTGACATCGAGGTCACAGGCAATCGACGGCAACAGACCGACAATGATGAATTCTGTGGTCAGCACGGTGAAACCGGCGGCTGACAACAACAGGATGGGCAACAGCATGGGAAACTCCAGAAAACGACAACGCCAGCGACAGCCCAAGGGCTCACTGAGGGGAGATGAAAAAGAAGATGGCGAAGCTTAACAGAGTGTGTCCGACAGCGCTGGCGCAAACCTGACCTATCCGCTTGAACACTCGTGCGGCAGATCGTTACAGGCCTGAAGGAGCTGCCGCAGGCTGCGATCCTGGCAATAGACAGAGCAATGCAAAAACAAAAGCCCGCCAAGGTTCACACCGTGGCGGGCTTTTTCGTGTCCGGCGGGTTTAGAACGCGCCCATGAAATCGCGCTTGCCGACTTCAACACCGTTGTGACGCAGGATCGCGTAGGTGGTGGTGACGTGGAAGAAGAACTGCGGCAGGCCGTAGGTCAGCAGGTAAGCCTGGCCACTGAAGCGTTTTTCTTTCGGGGTACCTGGACGGGTAACGATCTCGATACCTTCCTTGCCGTTGATTTGTTCAGGCTGGATGCCGTCGATGAAGGACAGCACCTTGGTGAGCAGTGCTTGCAGCTCGGCGAAGGTCACTTCGGTATCGTCGTACTTCGGCAGTTCGACTTCGGCCAGACGGGCAGAAACGCCTTTGGCGAAATCAACGGCGATCTGCACCTGGCGCACCAACGGGAACATATCCGGGTACAGACGTGCTTGCAGGAAAGCATTCGGGTCGATGTTTTTTGCGGTGGCGTGGGCTTCGGCCTTGTTCAGAACATCGCTCAACGCGTTGAGCATTTGCTTGAAGACCGGAACGGAAGCAGCGTACAGAGAAATAGTCATGGCAGTCTCGTTGAGTGGCAGGGGCTGTGAACGGAGTAAAACGTGGCGCGATTATAGCCCTGCTTGAAGCGCCGTGCGGCGTGTCTTTGATCCCGCACGGCAAGCGCATCCGGTACGCCCCCGGTAACGGCCTCGTCCCCCCCAGGGACGTTTCATTACCGCCCATGAACAAACTGCACGATGACTTCAAAGCCGTCTTGTTTGCCCGTCGAGGGAGACACGAGCGTCATCGTCGCGTTGACGCCTTGGGCAATCGTCAGCGCGATGGCCAAGCCAAGCCCCGAACCATCAGCGCCGCTTTCACCTCGCACGAAGCGCTCGGTCAGGCGTTTCAATATCGGCTCAGGCACCACCGATCCGGCATTGACCACCCGTAGAAGTGCCTGACTCGAAAGGCTCACTTCGATAGGCTGATCCGGCGCGCCATGCTTCATCGCGTTCTCGATCAGGTTGCGCACAAGAATGGCAAAAGCGTCAGGATCAATTGCCGACAGCACGCTTCGCACTGCGGGCAGGACCAAATGAACCCGCTGACCGGCCGCGTGATTGCACTCATCCACAACATGCGCCAGTACGGGGATGAGGTCTTGCGGCACTTCGGACAGTAACCCCCCACCTTCCGCCTTGGCCAGTTGCATCAGCTTTTCCGAGAGTCGTGTCAGCGCTTGAAGAGAGGCCTCGATCTTGGCTGCACGCACTTGAAGCGGGCCCTCAGGTGCCTCGCGGCGTAACCGCTGGATGTGTGCCAACGTCGCCGCCAACGGGGTGCGCAACTCATGGGCACTGTTGGCCGTAAAGCTGCGCTCCGCCTCCAACGCCTTGCGCAGTCGCTCCATCAGATGGTTGACCGCCTCGGCCAACGGGTCGATCTCGGCAGGCAATCGATCCACCTTGATGGGAGACAAATCACCGACCCCGCGCGTCTCGATTGCCCGGCGGTACGCCCGAACGCTGCGTAGGCTGACATGCACGAACAACCAGGTGCCCAACAAGCTGATCGGAATCAGTGCGAGCAACGGCAGGAGCAACGCGAGCAAGGCCTCCTGAGCGGCTTCGCGTCGATGGGCCAAGGGCTCGGCCATCTCGATAAAAACGCCTTCGGGCGGAGCGCTGGTCCCGTACAAGCGGTACCTGGAAGTGGTCGTGAAGCCCTCCACCGGCAGCGGATTGAAAATGTCAGGGTCGGCATCATGAGATTGCATCAGTATCTCGCCCCTGGCATCCCGGACCAGGTACGTCAGGTATTCCTTGCGCACTTTGAGCGGCGCAATATGGCGTGCCTGGCGAGGCTCATCACGGTTGCTGATTTCGAGCACGGCCAACGGAAGAATTCGCTGTGCCGTCTCCTCCAGTGCACTGTCGAAGGCCTCGTTCAATTCGTGTTGCACCACAACCCAGGCGCCTACGGTCGCCCCCAGCCAGAGCAGGGTCATGCCCAGCGTCAGTCCCAGGCCCAGGCGCTTTTGCAGACTCGAGGCCGGCTTCATACCGGCATCAACCGGTAACCCATCCCACGGACAGTCTCAATCATCTCGCGACCCAGCTTCTTGCGCAGACGGCTGATATAGACCTCGATGGTGTTGCTTTCAATTTCGGCCCCAAATGCATACAGGCGATCTTCCAGCTGGGATTTGGACAGCAAAGCGCCAGGGCGCTGGATGAAGGCTTCAAACAATGCCCACTCGCGAGCGGTCAGGTCCACTGTCATGCCGGCGTGCAGAACCGTGCGAGCGGTCATGTCGATCTGCAACTCGCCAACTTTGATGTGCGGATTGGGATTTCCACTGTATCGCCGCGCCACAGCCGCGACTCGGGCGGACAACTCGAAGAGATCAAAGGGTTTGACCAGATAGTCGTCAGCCCCTGCATTCAAGCCATCGATACGATCGGATATCTGGTCGCGAGCCGTGAGAATAATCACCGGCGTGATGTCCCCTGCCCCGCGTTGCTTGCGCAAAAAATCCAGCCCTCGTCCGTCCGGCAGCATCAGGTCGAGCAAGATCAGGTCATAACGCGTCGTTCGCACACTGGTCTGAGCGTGATCGAGGCGCTGCACCCAGTCCACCGCGTGGCCGTCATCCGCGAGCTGTTCACGCACTGCCTCGCCGAGCCCCACAGCGTCCTCAACCAATAAAACCCGCATTGCAACCCTCCTGTGATGGTTCGCTGTACGACACATTGGCTGGCGAACCTGACAAAGGCCTGAATTCCCCTTCAGGTTGTTGTCAGCTTACAGGCGCAGGATCCAGCCACAACGCTTGAACGGGAAATCCACCATGAAAAAGCTGACTGCTGCCGTTTGTCTCGCCACCGCCATTGCGCTGCCGGGTTTGGCCCAGGCGCGGGAAGTCACCCTGACCACCCAACTGAAAAATTACGACGGCAATGATGCCTATCTGGCGTTTTACGTGACCGACGCCAACGGCAAGTACCAGAAAACCCTGTGGGTGGCCGGCAAGAAGGCCAAGTACTACAGACATTTGTCCGACTGGGCGCGCGGCAGTGGCTTGAATCCCAGCGAGTTTGACGGGGTCAGCGGCGCCAGCGTCGGTAGCGGACGCACCCTGAAAGTGAGCGTTGAACTGGCAGACACGCTGATGGATGCCGGCTATCAGATCCGCGTCGACAGTGCTGTCGAGAACCAACGTGAAGCCCGCGCCGATATTGCCGTGCCATTGACCAGCCAAGGCGCGGGAAAACCTTCGACCGGCAGCGGTTACATCGAGTCCTTTACCTACGACATGTGACACCAGCACCCCTTGGAGGCTGATCATGCTACGCCAGTTTCACTCACTGCCCGGCCTTGTCGCGGCCCTGCTGGTCATGCTGCTGGCGATCAGCGGCGCGATCCTGTCGATCAATCCGGCCCTGGAAAGGCTGAACGCGACAGTACCTGCATCCGGTCAGGTGAACGTTGCCGAGTTGGCCGGTCGAGTGGCGAACCACTACCCTGAAGTCGAAAAAATCCGCCGTACCCCCTCGGGTTCAGTCATCGTGTATTTCACCCAGGACGGTCAGGCCGGCGCCGAGCGCATCGACCCGCTGACTGGAGCAGGTGTAGCGAGCTATACGCCCTCCGCGTTCTCCCGCTGGGTAAAAGACCTGCACAGGTCATTGCTGGCAGGCATGCCGGGGCATGCGGTATCAGGCATCGGCGCCCTGTTCATCTTGATACTGTCGATTTCCGGGGCTGCGCTGTTGGCAAAGCGCCTGGGCGGCTGGCGGCACGTGATGCGGCCACTGCGCGGCAGTTTCAATCAGCGCTGGCACGCTGAAGTCGGTCGTTTTGCGATTCTCGGCTTGCTGTTGTCGGCGTTGACCGGGATGTACATGTCGGCTACCACCTTCAGCCTGATCTCGGACGGGATGCAACACGAGCCGGTATTTCCGAGCGCCCTCAGCGGCAGCCCCGCAGCACCGATCGCAACCTTGCCAGCGCTCCTGGCGACTGACCTGAACGACCTGCGCGAGCTGGTCTACCCCAGCGTCGGTCATCCTGAGGATTTCTTTTCGCTGCGTACCGCGCAGGGCGACGGTTATGTCGATCCTGCCAGTGGGGCGCTGTTGTCTTACGTGCCCCACGACCGCATGCGTAATGCCTACGAGTTCATCTACCAGCTACATACCGGCGAAAACCTCTGGTGGCTGGGCCTGTTCCTCGGCGTTTGCGCACTCGGCGTGCCGTTGATGAGCGTCACCGGGGCACTGCTGTGGTGGCGCCGTCGCCAGTCACTGCCGAAAATCAGTCACAACAGTGGCGCGCAAAACGCCGACACGGTGATTCTGATCGGGAGCGAAAGCAACAGCACGTGGGGGTTTGCCAACACCTTGCATGAGGCTCTGCACCAGACCGGCCACCGAGTCCATACCACGACCATGAACCAGCTCGCGGCGGAGTATCGCAGCGCCCAACGGCTGTTCATCCTGACCGCCACGACCGGCGACGGTGACGCGCCTGCCTCGGCCTCACAGTTCTTGAAACGACTGGCTAACGCCCGCGTCCGGCCTGACCTGGTTTTCGCTGTACTGGGATTTGGTGATCGGCAGTTCCCGAAATTTTGTCAGTTTGCCAAGGACACTCAGGCGGCTCTGCTTGCTTCAGGCTGGTCGCAGCTGCTGGAACTTGAAACCATCAATCGCCAATCCCCTCAGGCGTTCACCCGTTGGGGTACCGCCGTTGGCCGGTTGCTGGGCCATGAACTGACGTTGGTACACACCCCGCGGCTGCCGGACACCACGACCATGGCGTTGATCGATCGCACAAAATACGGCGAGCACGTGAACGCGCCCACCCAGATTCTACGTTTCAACGCAGTCGCAGCGCCCCACTCGCCGGGCGGGCTCAAACGCAGACTCAAAGGCAACGGCCTGCCCCGGTTCCACGCCGGAGATTTGGTTGGGGTGCTGCCGCCCGGGTCCAGGGTGCCACGCTACTACTCACTGGCCAGCGGATCAGCTGACGGCGTTCTGGAAATCTGTGTGCGTAAACACACAGACGGCGTGTGTTCCGGATTCCTTCATGACTTGCCGCTGGGAGGACAGATTGAAGTCTTCATACAGCCCAATCCCGAGTTTCGTCCCGGCGCTGGAAAAGCGCCGGTGATTCTCATCGGTGCCGGCACGGGAATCGGCCCTTTAACCGGTTTTATCCGCAACAACAAAGCCAGGCACCCCATGCACTTGTATTGGGGCGGACGTCACCCGGCGTCTGACTTTCTCTATGAACCCGAACTCAACCGCTATCTGGCGGATCAACGTCTCACCCGGTTGCGCGCCGCCTTCTCCCAAACCCATGAACGCAGCTATGTGCAGGACCGGCTCATCGCCGACGCCCTGGCACTACGCCGCCTGATTGAAAAAGGTGCCCACGTGTTGGTGTGCGGGAGTCGCGAGATGGCCAAAGGCGTGATGAACGCCCTGGATGAAGTGCTGGCTCCACTCGACTTGAACGTGCTGACGCTCAAAGCACAAGGACGCTACCGTGAAGATGTCTACTGAAGCCCAGCGCTATAGCCTGAGCGGGGAGACCATGGGCACCCGTTACAGTGCGGTGTTTTACGCCGAGCCGGCGGTGGATGAGGCCGCCATCAACCAGAGCCTGTTTGCGGCTGTCGACGAGGTGGATCAACAGATGTCGACGTGGAAGGCCCAATCCGCGCTCAACCGCCTCAACGCAGCACCCGAACAGCAATGGCTGCCCATTCCCGAGGAGCTGACCACCGTCCTGGCCACGGCGCTGCGTGTGAGCCGTCAATCCAGCGGGGCGTTTGATATTGCCGTGGGCGATCTGGTCAATGCCTGGGGCTTTGGGCCCGGCGAACTACGACCCAGCGCAGCGTATATCAGTGCCTCGGATCGTCAGGGGCGCGTGCCAGCCACTCAAGCGCTGGAGATTGATCCGCTGCGCAAACTGGTCCGCAAACGCTCAGCAACTACCCTTGATCTTTCAGGCATTGCCAAGGGCTTTGCGGTGGATGAAATGGCACGTTGCCTCGATGGTTGGGGGATAACGAACTACCTGGTGGGGATCGACGGTGAAATGCGCGCACGGGGGGCCAAGCCGGGAGGCGAGTCCTGGGTCGTCGCCATTGAAAGACCCCGCCGTGGCGTTCGTGAAGTCATGGGCGTGATGGAGATCAGTGATGCGGCGATTGCCACGTCCGGGGACTATCGTCACTGGATCGAGGTCGCGGGTCGGCACTACTCGCATACGATGGACCCGGCTCTCGGAGCGCCCCTGTCCAACTCACTCGCAGCAGTGACCGTGGTCGCCTCCACCTGCATGCTCGCCGATGCATGGGCCACCGCGCTGATGGTCCTGGGAGAGAAAGCCGGTCCCGAGCTGGCGCAGGAGCGCGGCATGGATGCGTTGTTCGTGGTACATGATGACGAGCAGTTCAGGGAAATATCGGTTGTTGCCGGACGGCTCCAGGCGCAGATTGAAACTCGCTGAAACGACCAGGCCAGCGGTTGATTTATTCAGGCACTTTTTGATCGGCATCGATTCAACGACAGTGAGCAGGTTTCAACGATGAAGTTCTTTCGCAGACACGCGGAATCCCATAAACATGAGCGGATCGGTTGGCTTCGGGCCTCGGTATTGGGGGCCAACGACGGCATTGTATCGACCGCCAGTCTGCTGATCGGCGTCGCCGCCGCCAATGCCCCCCACAGCACCTTACTCGTCACCGGTGTGGCCGGGCTGGTGGCGGGTGCGATGTCGATGGCGGCGGGAGAATACGTCTCCGTGCATTCCCAGGCCGATACCGAACGGGCTGATCTTTTGCGCGAACAAACCGAGCTTGAAACGGCGCCGCTTGCCGAGCATCGGGAATTGGCGGCCATCTACGTGGATCGCGGCGTTGAACCCGAGTTGGCCAGTCAAGTCGCCACGCAGCTGATGGCACACGATGCACTGGGATCACATGCGCGAGACGAACTGGGCATTTCCGATGCCCTCAGCGCAAAACCGCTGCAGGCGGCGATGTCCTCGGCGGCCAGCTTTATTGTGGGCGCCGCATTGCCGCTGGGCGTAACCATCCTCGCTCCCGCGCACAGTGTGATTCCGTGGATATCCGGTATGTCACTGGTTTTCCTGGGCGCTTTAGGGGGCATTGCCGCCAAGGCAGGCGGCGCCAATCTTCTGATCGGGGCATGGCGGGTGACGCTGTGGGGTGCACTGGCGATGGCCATTACCGCAGCAGTAGGCATCTCGTTTGGTGCCGTTGCTTGATGTTTGTATGACATGTACTTGAGTGAAGTCTGCCAGATCGATCCCGGAATCCATGTCCATTCAACTGGTTGTCATCCTTCTGATCTAGATCAAACCCCGACAGGCCATTCACGTAGAAATTGAGAATCAACGTTCGTGCCATCACCTTTGTGATGGGTGTCGAATCTCTCGTCTCGTGGAGGCTTCCATGGCAACGCATGTGCAAGGCACCCAACCGACTATCCCAGGCATTTCACCCCGCCCTGCGGCGGGAAGCTTGCGTAAACTGGAGCCCAGACGACTGTCTTTGAGCCTGTTGATCGCTCTGGTGGTCGGCTCGATGATCGGCAGCGGTATTTTCAGCCTGCCGCAGAACATGGCCGCCAGCGCCGGTGCCGGTGCGATCCTGATTGGCTGGTTGATCACCGGTGTCGGCATGTTGTCACTGGCGCTGGTCTATCAAACCCTGTCCAACCGCCAGCCCGAACTGGACAACGGCGTGTTTGCCTATGCCCGCGCATTGGGCGGTGAATTCCTCGGTTTCAACTCGGCCTGGGGTTACTGGATCAGTGCCTGGATCGGTAACGTCAGTTACCTGGTGATTCTGTTCGCAGCGCTGAGTTACTTCTTTCCGCTATTCGGTGAAGGCAATAACAAAGCGGCCATTGCAGCGGCGTCCGTGGTGCTGTGGTCCTTGCACTGGATGATTCTGCGGGGCATGCGCACCGCAGCGCGGGCCAATGCGCTCACGACCTTGGCCAAGATCGTTCCGTTGCTTCTGTTTATCGGCCTGGTGATTGCGGCCTTCCAACGCGAAACCTTCATGGTCGACTTCTGGGGCGCACCGGCGCTGGGCAGCACACTGGATCAGGTCAAAAGCACGATGCTGGTGACCGTCTGGGTGTTTATCGGTATCGAGGGCGCCAACGTGTTCTCTGCCCGCGCGGCGGAACGGGCCAATGTGGGACGCGCCACCGTGATCGGCTTTGCCCTCACCTTGTTGCTGCTGATTGCGGTGTCGCTGTTGTCACTGGGCATTCTCAGACAACCGGAACTGGCCGCCCTGAAAAACCCGTCGATGAGTGGCGTGCTTGAGGCAGTGGCCGGTCCTTGGGGGGCGATGTTGATCAGTATCGGCCTGATCATCTCGGTCGGTGGCGCCCTGCTCGCCTGGACGCTGCTGGCGGCAGAGTCGGTGTTCACACCGGCCAAGGAAAAGGTCATGCCGGGACCGCTGGCCCTGGAAAACACCCATGGCGCGCCTGCCAATGCCTTGTGGATTACCAACGGCTGCATTCAGCTGTTCCTGCTGCTGACGCTGTATTCGAGTGCCAGTTACCTGGCCCTGATCTCCCTTGCGACCTCGATGATTCTGTTGCCGTACCTGTTCAGCGGCCTGTATGCGTTGAAGCTGACGTGGCAGGGCGCGACGTATGCCGGACACAAAGCCCTGCAAGGGCGGGACATGGCGATTGCATCGGTCGCAACGCTGTATTGCCTGTGGCTGCTGTACGCCGCCGGGCCTAAATACATGCTGCTCAGTGCCCTGCTCTATGCCCCCGGCTCACTGATTTACCTGGCCACCAAACGGGCTCGCCAGGGTCAAGCACTGAATGGCTTCGAGTGGGGACTGTTGATCGTCATCTGGGCGGCGGCCGCTTTTGCCAGCTGGATGTTGTGGTCAGGGAAACTGGCCATGTAACGCCAAAGGCATAGATCTGTTTTTTTCGAGGCCGGCGCGGGCGTCCAGAACGTTCACCGTCCCCCGACATAACCCAAGAGGAGAAGTGAAAATGTCCAACTCCGAGAAGAAAGTGCCAGTCCATACCGAAGACAAAACCAGCCAGCACCCCGTGACGACTGACCTTTGGCGACCTCTGCAAAAACTGCGGCAACAGGTCGATCACCTGTTCGAAGACTTCAATCGAGGTTCTTCAGGATTATCGCCGTTCAGCCGTGGGCTGTTCGATGTCGATCCGCTCTGGCGTCGGGAACTGATCGGTCACAGCATTCCTGCGGTGGATATTACCGAGAAAGAAAAAAGCTTCGAAATCACTGCCGAACTGCCCGGCATGGATCAGAAGAACATTGAGATCAAACTGTCCGACGGCAGCTTGATCATCAAAGGCGAAAAACAGGAAGACAAGGAAGAAAATAGAAAGGGCTATCACTTGTCCGAGCGTCACTACGGTTCCTTCGAGCGGGTGTTCAACCTGCCCAAAGGCGTTGATGCCGAGAAGATCGAAGCGAGTTTCAGCAAAGGTGTACTGAGCATATCGTTACCGAAGAAGCCCGAGGCCATGAAACCGGAAAAGATCGTGCCGATCAAAGCCGACTAGCCGGTGACCGCCCTGCCCCCTTGCCGGAAAACCGGCAAGGGTTATTTTTTGCATCGAACACCATTACTGGTCCCACCCTATCAGCAGCCCGTCTATCCGTTTGCCCGTTCGTATGCCTGTTTTCTGATGTGGATCAGATTCTCGCTATGACCGACTCCTATTCTCGAGTGACCCCCACGATATCGAGAGGAGCTGGAGATGAAGAAATCAGGCTTGATCGGCCAATGCATATTGATGGCGGCAAGTGCCTTACTGGTGCCATCAGCCAGCGTTTTTGCCTACCCGCCCATGTCATCACCCGGCGGCATGTCCAGTCACCACTCGGATTTCGACTGGGTCAAACACACGCAGCAGACTCTGGATGATCTCAAGGGCAAGCTCAATCTCAAGCCGGAGCAAATGCCAGCGTGGGATGCATGGGCCGCAGGGGTCATCACGGATGCCAATCAGCAACTGGAAAAGGACAAGCCCGGAGGCGATGAAGCGACGAGCACGCCGAAAGCCCTGATTGATGAAACGACACCGCAAAGAATGGCCAAAGGGATAGAGCATTTGCGTGCACAAACCCTCTGGATGCAGGCGCATCTGGTTCGCCTGGACGCTGCTCTGGCGCGCACCAAAACTTTCTACGAGACCTTGGATGCTGAACAAAAAACCATTTTCGACCTGTTCTGGACGGTGATGCATCACCGTTTCTCCGGCCATGACGGTGGGCAGATGCCAATGCATATGTTTAAACACCGGATGGAAGGCGACCAGGACGAAACAGGCAAACAATGAACGGTACTCTCTGCTCTATTGGGTAGACATCATGAACATCAACTCGGTAAAACGTTGCGCGCTGATCGGGGCGATCCTGATCGCTACAGGCCTTGCATTACCGGCCAACGCCGACCGACACGGAGGCGGTCATGGCGGCGCTCCGTTCTGGTGGGGCATCGGTCTTGGCTTGGGCCTGGGCTGGGAAGGCGCGTACCTTCGTGGTCCGTATTACTATCCCTCCTATCCGGTTTACTACTACCCGCCCCCTGTTTATTACTACCCGGCGAACCCGCCTGCGGCGGCAGCGCCCCCCAACACCCCGTCTGTGCCTAGCTGGTATTACTGCCCTTCAGCCAAAGGCTACTACCCCTATGTGCGCCAATGCCCTGAAGCGTGGCGCCTGGTTCCGGGGACACCCTCCGGCCCCATACACTGATTGGCGGAGCTGATTTCGCGGACAGTATCTCGCACGTTGGCAGACACTGGATGCAGTTCCATGTGCGCACCATGGGTGGCGAAAAGGAATGGGCCGCCTCAATCCTCCACCAACAGTGACTCATCCCCGGGCGGAACCTGAGGTCAGGAACGCCTTGAGTTCCGCCAGGGGACGGGTGTTGAGCACATCGGTTTTTTCCAGCCAGGCACGGCGTGCCTGAGCGACCCCATACTGCAAATAGGCAAAGTCAACGGTGCGATGCGCATCCGAGTTGATGGCAATGAGCACCCCTTCATCCTTGGCATAGCGGCACTGCAGGTCGAACAGGTCCATGCGTTGCGGCTGCGCATTGAGTTCCAGGCAGCAACCACGCTGCCGGGCCGCCTTGATGATGACCGGCAGATCCAGGTTCAGCGGGTCGCGCTCATTGATCAACCGGCACAGCGGGTGCGCCAGAATCGTGAAATAGCGATGATCCATGGCCCTGAGCAAGCGTTGGGTTTGTTGACGCAACGTCAGGCCGAAATGGCTGTGCACGGCACCGACCACCAGGTCCAGACGCCCCAGGATATCGTCCGGCAGGTCCAGGCTACCGTCTTCGAGAATGTCCACCTCGATCCCCTTGAGCAAGGTCATGCCCTGCAAGCGGCTGTTGAGCGCATCGATCTGGTCGATGTGCTTGAGCAACCGGTCGGCATCCAGACCATGGGCCACTCTGAGGGACCGCGAATGCTCGGTAATCGCCAGATACTCCAGTCCGGCTGCCTGCGCGGCAAACGCCATCTCTTCCAGGCTGTTGCCCCCATCCGAGGCGCGGGTGTGAGCATGCAAGTCGCCTTTGAGGTCGCTCAACTCAATCAGCCTGGGCAAACGACCTGCTAGTGCCGCGGCAATCTCACCGCGATCCTCGCGCAGTTCCGGGGTCATCCATTCCAGCCCCAATGCCTGGTAAACCGAATGTTCGGTGGCGCTGGCCACGCATTTTTTTGCCCTGAACAGGCCGTATTCACTGAGCTTGAGACCTTGCTTTTGAGCCCGTTGGCGAATCGCGATGTTATGCGCTTTGCTGCCGGTGAAATACACCAGGGCGGCGCCATAGACCGCCGGTTCGACCACCCGCAGATCCACCTGCATGCCTGTGCCCAGCACCACGCTGGTACGGGTGCGACCCTGCGCCAGCACGCTGGAAATGTCGGGATGGTTGATGAAGTGCGCCGTGACGTCCACCGACGGTGGCGCGGCCACGAGAATATCGATATCGCCGATGGTGTCGCGCATGCGTCGCAAGCTTCCGGCAACCGTGGCCGCCTCAACGCCTGGCAGCTGTTGCAGGTACTCGGTCAGCCGCAGGGCTACCGGAGCCACAAAGGCCAATGGCAACCGGCGGTCCCTGCCGATGCCCTTCTGCGCGGCGTGCAACAGTCGGGCTTCCATCTTTTCGCCGAAGCCAGGCAGATGGCGAATCCGCCCCTCTTTGGCCGCCTGACACAGTTGCTGCGCGGTTTCGATGCCCAGATCGTGATAGAGGTGTTTGACGCGTTTAGGCCCCAGTCCGGCGATGGAAAGCAGCTCGACCAGCCCCAAGGGTAATGTCGTGCGCAGCCGTTGGCGCAGTGCGCAATCGCCCGTGGTGACGATTTCGTTGATCTTGCCGGCAAGATCGACCCCGATACCGCTGAGCTTGGGCAGCGGTTCACCCCGCGCGATCAGCTTCGCGACCTCAAAGGTCAAAGCCCTTAGCGTTCGCGCCGCATTGCGGTAGGCCCGAATACGGAAAGGATTGGCGTCCTCGATTTCCAACAGATCGGCGATATTGTCAAAAATCGCGGCGATCTGATCATTGCCGATCGCCTGCCTGACCTTGGCCGATGAAGAGGGCAAGACTGGCAACGGCTCCGGAAGAGGTACCGCAGTGAGCTTCATGGCGTAATCCTGACTCAGTGGAGGTTACTGAGTCAGGATTGCCGATCCCACCACGCTGTCATTGATATAGATCAGACAGCGCTTGAAGGCCGGGCCCCCCGACGTGCCGCCAGGCTCATCGCCAGTGCCGCAAAGGTGCTTATTGTTTTGCCCCGAGTGTCGCGATGTAATGCGCGACAGATTCGGCGTCGGCATCAGACAGTGAATGCGTAACCTGCTTCATCATGCCGCCACGGGGGCGCTGGTCGGTCTGTTGAAAAACCTTGATCTGGCGAATCATGTAGTAGGCATGTTGACCCGCCAGGCGCGGAAACTGACCGTTGCCCTGGCCGTCGGCACCGTGGCAGGAACTGCACTGAGCGACGCCCGACTCAGGCAAGCCCTTGCGAAAGATCAGTTCACCGCGTGCATCAGGCTTATCGGCGTCAGCCTTCATGGGGCTCTGACTGGAAAAATAGTCCGCCAGTTCGCTGATCTGGGTCGCCGTCAAATGGGTAAATCCCCACATGTACTGAGTCCCGGTTTCATCCCTGCGTATATGGCCCTTGAAGTCTGTCAGCTGCAATTTCAGGTACTCTTTTTGCTGGCCGGCCAACTTGGGAAACATCGGCGAGATGGACTCCCCCGTCAGCCCATGGCACATGGAACAAACCTTGTCCGCCATGGCGATACCGGACATGGGCGAGGTTTTCTCCGATGCCTCCTCGTTCGTACCGGTGCAGCCCGTGAGCGCAACCACGCAGAGGGCAAGAAAAAAATGCGATCGATTGAAAGTACCCTTCATGCCCATTGATTCCATGGTCTACACCCCTGCGTTCAACTGATCAAAACGCGTACCACATATAAAGATACGTGGTGTCGTTTTCACTGGCATCACGGCCATTGCCGTCGTAGTTGTTCGTTGCGCCCAAATAGCGGGTGAAGTAGTTATATTGAAGCCCGACCCTCAGGTTCTGCATCGGCAACCAGAACACCTCTGGCGTCCACATCTGTGTATCCGGAGAAAAATTGGCGCTGTCCGGGTACGCCGTGGCATCCGAGCTGCCATTGACATTGGTATACGCCAGGCTCGCACCATATTTGGCACGGTACACATAACTGCCCTTCAATTTGAACGTTCGGAGGGACGCGGGTCCGTCGAAGAGTGTCTGGGTGTCGTCTCTGATTTCTTCTTTGATATACCGAATCTGCGCAGTGAACGCATGGGGTTCAAGGAGGTACTGATACTGGCCATCAAAGCCTACGTCCCGGTACTCGGTGCTGCCCTGGCCGTGGATCGGATTGTTGGAGTCATCCATGGGCAGAATTTTGGCATTCATCGCAAAGGCGCCCACCATCACGTTTTGGGCCCCCCACTCGTAGGTATAGGCCAGCCTCGCATAAGGGCTTGAGCCATCCATGTACGTCAGTGGATGGTAGGTGTCACCCTTCTTGTTGCCCAGACTCAGAAACTGCCATGTGTCTTTGGCTGTCTGGTAGGAGGTCAGCTCCAGATACAACGACTTGTTCAAATAAACATAGGCACCAATACCCGCCACTTGTTGAGCCAATCCCCCCTCAATCAGTGTCGAGGCCGGGACCCCGCCGAAGGCGCCCAAGGTTGAACTGACATACGGATAGCCCCAGGCAGGCGTACTGTTCCAGACATCCTGAACCGTGGGGTTGTTGTTCAATGTAACCCCCCAGATGACATCGCTCGAGGTATCCACCCGGCGGTCCGCATAACGCAGGTCAAAGTTGTCCGAGCCCAGGTGACTGACCCAATTACCCGAAGCATCCTGGTGGTCATACGAGCTGTAGGTGAATTGGGCGAAGCCGCCGATGACGTCAGTGATTTTTCCACCGAGGAACACGCTGCCGAAATCAATGATGAATTGCTTGTCTTTGGGTGAAATCGAGCTGCCCGCACCGTCGCTGTTGTTGCGCGTTGAGGTGAAGTCGCCAACGATCATGGCGGCCAGAGGGTTGGTTCGTACGCCGTTGGTGTAACCCGTCAGCTTGAACAGGCGCCCATAAGGTGTCAGTTCAGGAAATTGCCCACCGGCATGGCAGGCAACGCAGCTTTGCCCCGTCTGACGTGCAAAGGAAGGCAGGGCCTGCGCTGACTGACAAAACAGCAGCACTAATAGCGCCCCCAACAGGGTGCCCGGTCGCCGGAGCAACTTGATTAAAAAAGCTGACCCGGAAAAAAACCACCGCTCCACCGCCGTCTTCCCGCCTGCCTCGCCGTTCTTCATATACATTTCAGTTCCCTCTGAAGAGACTGTCGAACGATTCAACCTTGAATGGAGCCTAGCCAGACGCTGGCCGTTTACAAGCTCCATCACGCGTTTCGCCGTTCAAGCCTGCAACGCGCATCGTGCCCATGGCGTCAGGTCATATTCAGCGGCCTGCGGGCGTGTGATGCAGACACTGTCTCTTGGGGCATTGCATCCTTTGTTGACGAAACTCAAAGAATCCTCTGGATCAAGGTGTAGGAATGATCAAAGAGGCAGCCCAAAGTGCTGCACGTCGGGTAACCCCTCTCTTATAGGGACGACACTCATGACCTCACCTTCGCAAAAATTGCTGGAAAAACTGTACGGCCCGCGCAACAACGTTGCGAGGGCGTCTATTACCCCTCTGTTACGTCAATACGCGGAACCGCTGCCGGATTTGAATTCAGACGCCTTCGGTGAAATGTTCGACCGTTACGCTGATGCGCGGGTAGTGATGATCGGTGAAGCCAGCCATGGCACCAGCGACTTTTACCGAACCCGGGCGGCGATCACCCAAAGGCTGATTGAACAGCACGGGTTCACGATTGTGGCGGTTGAAGCTGATTGGCCAGATGCCGCGCATGTTGATCGTTATGTCCGCGGGCTGGCCCATTCGGCCTGGAAACGGCACATCTTCAGCCGATTCCCGACCTGGATGTGGCGCAATACCGATGTGAAAGCATTCGCCCACTGGCTTCATCAATACAACCATAAGCAAGCCCCCGAGCATCGAGTCGAGTTTCGCGGGTTGGACGTTTACAGTTTGCGCAACTCCATTCACGAGGTCCTGAGTTATCTGGACCGGGTCGAGCCGCAACTGGCACACGAAGCACGACGGCGCTATGGCTGTTTGACCCCCTGGCAGGATGAGCCTGCGTTGTACGGCCACTTTGTCGAACAGGGCGGCCTGATGCCCTGTGAGCAAGCGGTGGTCGAGCAGCTCAATGCCATGCTCGCCGAACAACTGGCGGGGCTTATCCGCGATGACGATGCCTTCTTCGATGCCACGCAAAATGCTCGGGTCGTTCGGGCGGCGGAACAATATTACCGAGCGATTTATCGAGGCTCCACCGCCTCCTGGAACCTGCGTGACCGGCACATGTTCGACACGCTGCGGACGTTGCTTGAGCACCGAGGCCCTCACGCCAAGGCCGTGGTCTGGGCACACAACTCCCATATCGGCAATGCCGCTGCCACGGAAATGGGCTGGAAGGGCCAGTTCAATATCGGTCAACTGTGCCGCAGCGCCTATGGGCGCGATGTCGTTCTGATCGGCATGAGCACCGACCGTGGCCAGGTGGCGGCAGCCGATGACTGGGACGCCGATATGCTCATCAAGGACATCCGGCCGTCTCGTGCAGACAGTTGGGAGCATCAGTTCCTTAAAGCCGGTGTCCCCGCGTCTTTGACCGACTGGCGAGATCCCCAGCGCGAAGACCTGCGCAAGGCGCTGTCCGAGCCCCTGCTGGAACGGGCCATCGGGGTGATTTACCGCCCCGAAAGCGAGCGCAGCAGCCACTACTTCGAGTCGGTGCTGGCCGAGCAATTTGACGCCATGGTGTGGATTGAACAGACACAACCAGTAACGGCACTGCCTCTGCCGAAAAGCCAGGCGCTGGAACCGGAAGACGAAACCTTTCCGTTTGGCGTCTGATACCGGTCAAAGGCTGCCAGTAGTCTTTGGACGAGTACCGCGCAGATGCCTCTCGAACCAGTCGCCAGCAAGTCTGGCGACTTCCTCAAGGGTGCCTGTTTCTTCAAAAAGATGGGTAGCGCCCTCCACGACTTCCAGACGCTGTTCACACCGCAGAACGTGACCGCTTTGGACGTTCAGACGCAATACCACCGGGTCCTCTGCTCCGACGATTTGCAAGGTCGGCGCCCTTACCTGGGACAGCGCCGCACCTGCCAGGTCGGTCCGCCCTCCTCGGCTGACTACCGCATGGACCACGTCCGGACGCTCGGCTGCTGCCAACAGCGCCGCAGCGGCCCCGGTGCTTGCGCCAAACAGCCCGATCCGCAGCGATTGCAGTTCAGCATCGCGACCGATCCAGTCGATCACCTGCACCAGTCGCCGGGAAAGCATCGCGATATCGAAACGCAGCTCCCGCGTCACGTTATCCAGGCGCTGCTCCGGCTCCGTGAGCAGATCGAACAACAACGTGCCCAGCCGCCGTCTTCCCAGAGATTCTGCAACCTGCTGGTTACGTGGGCTTGAACGACTGCTGCCGCTGCCATGGACAAAGACCACCAGACCGATAGCGTTCATCGGCAGACGCAGGTCGGCTGACAGTTCCACGTCCTCCAGGCTCAGCGTTCGATAGTGAGACTCAAACATCGGAATGCTCCTGAGGGGCAATCCCCGTACTCGACTCTCGTTGCCAGGCTCGCTGCAAAAGATCGATAACCTCCTCGTCCGAGGTCTGGGTGAAGTTCATGTACCAATAGCCGATCGACATCAGCCACTCGGGAATGAGCGGACACACCAGCTCATCCACTTCGGTGCGCAACGCCTCGACCGTCTCAAGCGGCGCCACGGGCACGGCAACGACAATGCGCGACGGCGCTTGCAGGCGCACGGCGTGTATCGCGGCCATCATCGAGGCCCCTGTCGCCAGGCCATCGTCGACCAGAATCACTACCTGGTCCTTGAGTACCACCGGCGCACGCGTTGCCCGGTACAAATGCTCGCGACGCAACAGCTCCCGGGTTTCCCGTGCGACCACGGCCTCGAACGTGCCCTGATCAATTGGGTGAAGCCGCAGCGCCTCTTCATTGACGATTTGTATGCCGCCGCTGGCAATGGCGCCCATGGCGAACTCCTGATGGGACGGAACGCCCAACTTGCGGACCAGCATCAGGTCCAGGCGAACCGCCAGGGCCGTGGCCACTTCATAGGCGACCGGAACACCGCCACGGGGCAAGGCAAGCACGATGACATCGGGCCGATGAGCGTATTTGAGCAGCGGTTCCACCAAGGTTCGACCGGCAGCAGTCCGGTCGCGCAAGATGGTATTCAGTGAGGAACTCTGTGTCATTTGGAAACCTCCTGAGGCAATCGAGCCACATCCGCACCGGCTTCAAGGCACCTGTTACAGGGCATGTTCAGGCGTACTGCCGAGAAACTTTTCCAGGCCATCAGCACGTGGGAGGTACTCAGCCGGACGTCAACACCCGTTTTTATTCAGGTTCCTCCCCTGAAGTCTCACTGGTCTTGATTTATATCAAGTCCCCGCGCAAGGCACAGATGCCCACTGCCATCAGCAACGGCCCCTTGCGCTATGATCAATCTATCGGCTCTCGACGGGAGACTGCTATGCCGACCCTACCTGCGAGTCAGCGGTTGCGCGTGTACGACAACGATGAACTCGATGAAGTGCTGCAGGCAATGGCGCGTCAGGCCGCGGCACTGTTGCCGCCCGCTCAAGCGGTACTGATCGGCATCCAGCGCCGCGGCGAGCCTCTGGCACAGCGTTTACAGCAACATCTGTCCCGTCAGACCGGCCAGCCGGAACTGCCGCTATACCCCCTGAAGGTCAAGCGCTATGCCGATGACCTCAGCGTGCTGCATGCACACACGCAATTGACCGAAAACCCGCTTCTGGGCGCCCTGGACCTTGCCAGTACTACCCTGCTGGTTGTCGATGACGTGCTGTTTGAAGGCCATTCGCTCCTGCGCACCTGCGCGTACCTGGCGCAACTCGGTGCTCGTCGGGTCTACACCGCAGTCTTGGTAGATCGGCATGTCTGCCAACAGCCAATCCATGCCGATATTGTCGGTGTGCATTTGCAAGTTGCCGCCAATGACATCGTCGAATGCAACGTGCCCCCTTACGAAGTGGAGTTTTGCATCGAAGTTCTGCGTCATGGTGCCGCCCGCTGACGGGAGTGCCTCGAAGGAGCCAATACATGCTCACCGAACGCCCGCTTCTGTTTGCCTTGCAAGGCAGTGAGCACTACGCGAACCGCGTCGCGCAGCGGCTTGGCTGTCAACTGGCACGCCATGAAGAGCGCGACTATGAAGATGGCGAGCATAAATGCCGTCCGCTGGAGTCGGTCAACGGTCGCGAGGTCGTGGTGTTCCATTCCTTGTATGGGGATGACCGGCAGAGCGCAAACGATAAGCTGTGTCGCCTGCTGTTTTTTTGCGGTGCACTCAAGGATGCCGGCGCTCGCCCTGTGCAGGTCGTGACGCCCTACCTCTGCTACGGGCGCAAGGATCGTCGCACCCAACCTCAGGACCCCACGATCACCCGCTACGTGGCGGCGATGATTGAAGCCTGCGGTGTGGATCGTCTGGTGGCCCTGGAGGTGCACAACCCGGCAGCGTTTGACAACGCCTTTCGCATCCCTACCTGGAACGTGCAGTGCGCAGAATTGTTCGCCCGGCATTTCGCCGGGCTCGTCGGCGACGCCGAGGTGGTGTCGGTTTCCCCGGACGCCGGCGGTACCAAGCGGGCCGAGCAATTTCGCCAGGCCCTGGAGCGGCAACTGGGACGCGCGGTGGGCGGTGCGCTGATGGAGAAGCACCGTGGTCAAACGACGTTCACTGGCACCCTGCTGGTCGGCGAAGTGCTGGGCAAGACCGCGATTATTTTCGACGACCTGATCAGTACCGGCGAAACGCTGATGCATGCGGGCCTTGCCTGCCAGCAGGCCGGTGCCGTCCGGTTGTTCGCAGCCGCCACCCATGGCTTGTTCACCGGTGGCAGCGATCTGCTCGACAAGCCACTGTTTGAACACCTTGCGATCACTGACAGCGTGCCTCCGTTTCGCCTGCCAGCCGAATGTGTCACGCGCCGTTTGCACGTACTCGACAGCACGGCCTTGATTGCCACGCTACTGGCTGAATCTGCATCGTTGAGCATCGAATGAAAGTGCGCGGACGGGGTCCCGCTGGGTGCCCATACGACGGGTTGCTTATATGAACGGTTCGATTCGGCTTCTGGTGTGCGCTGTGCTGGTGTGCATCTGGGGTCAAGCCTTGGGCGCGGACGCAGCCGCGCCAAGCGTCGAACCGCGTGTCACGATCCTCGTTTACCACCGTTTTTCGCAGACACTGGACGACTCGATGACCGTGCGCATGAGCACCTTCGAAAGCCAGTTACGCGTCCTGCGCGAGCATGGCTACCACATCGTACCGCTGCGTGAGGTGGTCGACTGGTTGCGCGACCCCAATGCGACGTTACCGCAGAAGCCGGTAGTGATCACCGTCGACGACGGGCATCGCTCGGTATTCGAAAAGCTGCTGCCCATCGTGCTGCGCGAGCGTTTTCCGGTCACGCTGTTCATCTATCCATCGGCGATCTCGAACGCGTCCTATGCAATGACCTGGGAACAATTGCGCAGCCTGAAACAGACCGGGCTCTTTGACATCCAGGGTCATACGTACTGGCATCCCAATTTCAAGGTCGAGCGCAGACACCGTACACCGGAAGATTTCCAGCAATTCGTGCGCATGCAACTCGACAAATCCCGTCAACGCCTCGAGGCGCAAACCGGTACGCATATCGACATGCTCGCATGGCCGTTCGGCATCTACGACGACGAGTTGATCGCACTCGCCTCCGACGACGGTTATGTCGTCGCCTTCACGCTGGACGCGCGCAAGACGGACCGGCACGCCCGGCTGCTTGCGCTGCCGCGTTTTCTGATGACCGATGCCTACGGCGCCAGCGCATTCGCGCGCCTGCTTGGTGAACCGAACACCCCGGCGACGCCCGCAACGGAGAGCGCGCAATGACCTTCACACGCGCAATGAGGCGCTATGCGATTCCAACGCTACTCGCCGTCACGGCCCTGCTGACCGAACGAGGCGCCCTGGCCGTCACCGGTGTCGTGCTCGACTCAAGCACGCAGACTCCGCTCGCCGACGCGATCATCACCACATCGGCGGGTGTTGTGCGTACCGACGAACACGGCCAGTTCGAAATCGCTCAGGCGGTCGAGAGCATTGCGGCTCGCGCGCCAGGGTATCTGCGCACCGAGTCCAAGGTGTCCGGCGATGCGCCTGTGACACTCGCATTGACCCCGTTTCGCCCGAAAGCGCTCTACCTGTCGGTGTTCGGCGTGACCAGCAAGGCGCTGCGCAACAACGCCGTCAGCCTTGCCGAAAGCACCGTGATCAATGCATTGGTGATCGACGTCAAGGGCGATCGCGGCATGACGCCGTATCGCAGTGCGGCGCGCGAGACGATCGGCGCGGCAGCCCGCGTGACCAAGCGCGCACCGCAGGAACAGGACTTTCCGGCACTGCTCGCCAGTCTGCATGCGCAACACCTGTACCTGATCGCGCGTATCGTGGTGTTCAAGGACGATCCACTCGCCGACGCGCACCCGGAGTGGAGCGTGCACACCGCAGAAGGCCTGCCGTGGCGGGATAACGAGAGCCTGCAATGGATGGATCCGTTTTCGCAGGACGTACGGCAGCACAATCTCGATGTCGCCGAAGAAGCGGCGCGGATGGGCTTCGACGAGGTTCAGTTCGACTATGTGCGCTTTCCCGACAAGAGCGGGCTACGCTTTGCCCTCTCGAACACCCGGCGCAACCGGACTGCGGCGATCGTCGGCTTCCTGCAGGCCGCACGCGCACGGCTCGCGCCCTACAATGTATTCGTCTCCGCAGACATCTTCGGCTACGTCTGCTGGAATCTCGACGATACCGCGATCGGCCAGCAAATCGAATTGCTGGGCGAACCGCTCGACTATATTTCGCCGATGCTCTACCCGTCCGGTTTCACCTGGGGGCTGCCGGGGTTGACCAACCCGGTCACCGATCCCGGTCAGATCGTCAAGCGTACCTTGGCGGAGGCGGTGCAGCGCACCCATCTGCCGGGGGTGCGCTTTCGTCCGTGGCTGCAGGGCTTTCGCGACTATGCGTTCGATCATCGCCTGTTTGACGCAGCGGCGATCAGTGCGCAGATAAACGCCGCCGACGCAGCCGGCACCGATGGATGGATGTTATGGAATCCACACAATCACTACAACGCCGCCGATTTGCCGCAACGTTGATCGGTGCGCTGAAACGCTGGGCAATGCTGCTTGGAATCGCGGCGGCGCAGATCGCGGGAGCCGCCGATTTCGATGCCGCGGCGCGCCTGCAAGCCGCACAGATCGTCGAGGGGCAGATCGTCGCCGGACGCATTCCGGGGGCCGTCGTCCTGATCGGGGACGCCACGCACGTGCTCTATCGCCAAGCCTTTGGACAACGCGCGACGACGCCCGACCCCGAGCCAATGACGCTGAGCACCGAGTTCGATCTTGCGTCGCTGACCAAGGTCATCGCGACCACCACGGCAATCATGCAACTGGCCGAAGCGCGCCGCATCGACCTGGACGCACCCGTTGCGCAGTATTGGCCGGCCTTTGCCGCGTTCGGCAAAGACGCGGTGACGGTGCGTCACCTGCTGGCGCACACCTCCGGACTGCTGCCAGACCTGCCTGTGCGGCCACTGCATCCGGACCGCGAAGGTGTGTTGGGCGCCATCGCGGCGCAACGACTGCGTAGCGTGCCAGGTGAGCGCGTCATCTACAGTGACCTGAATTTCGTGGTGCTGGGCGAACTGGTCGAGCGCATCACCCACCGCACGCTCGACGCGTATTGCCAGGCTTACATCTTCGGGCCGCTCGGTATGCGCGACACGGTCTTTATACCGGACCCCGGGCGAGCAGCCCGCAGTGCGCCGACACTCGCGAACAAGGCCGGCATCCGCCGTGGCCGCGTGCACGATCCGACGGCCGAATGGATGGGCGGCGTCTCCGGCAACGCCGGGTTGTTTTCCACGGCGGATGATCTCGTCCGCTTCGCGCAAATGATCCTGAACGAAGGTCGCGCGGGCAGCCTGCAGATTCTGCGGCCAGCGAGCATCGCCACGCTCACGAGTGCCGCCTCGCCGCTCGCGACGGCGCCGTGGCGCGGACTCGGCTGGGATCTGGCCGCACCGTTCGCGTCGAATCATGACCGTCTGCCGCCGATCGGCATGATCGGCCACACCGGATACACCGGCACGGGCCTGTGGATCGATCTGCTGACGCGCCAATTCATCGTCATTCTGACCAACCGCGTGTACCCGAATGACCGTGGTGACGCCCGTCCGCTTCGGGCGCAGTTGCTCGCGCTGCTGGCCAGCCGGGCCGCGCCTGCGAACGTCGCGCAAATCGGCCAATGGCTGCCATCCACGTTACCGGCCCTGAGTGCCGCCGATCGCCTGCCGATCTCGACGGGGCTGGTACAAACCGGCATCGACGTGCTCGAGGCGCAGCGGTTTGCGCCGCTCGCAGGCCTGCGCGTGGGCTTGATCACCAATCGCAGCGGCTTCGACGCCGAGGGCCGGCGTACCGTCGACGTACTCGCGCACGCGCCAGGTGTCAGGCTGGCAGCGCTGTTCTCGCCGGAACATGGGCTGAATATCGATATGGATGAGCGGGTCGGCGACACCCTCGACTCGGCGACGGGCCTCACCGTACACAGTCTCTACGGCGCGGCGCGGCGCTTTCCGGCCGGTTCACTGGCTGGACTGGATGCGCTGATCTTCGACATTCAGGATGCCGGCGTGCGCTTCTTCACCTACGAGACGACGCTCGGCTACGCACTTGAGGCCGCTGCGGCGCGGCGCATTCCGCTGTTCGTGCTGGACCGGCCCGATCCGCTCGGTGCGCAGCGATTCGGCGGACCGGTGCTGGACAGCCGTCACGAATCGTTCACCGGTTATTTCCCGGCACCGCTGCAGCCGGGCATGACGGTCGGTGAACTGGCGAGTCTGTTCAACCGCAACAAGCACATTGGCGCGGATCTGCGCGTTGTGCCGATGCAGGGCTACCGGCGCGCGATGACCTTCGCCGACACCGGTCTCGGTTGGGTGCCGCTGTCGCCAAACCTGCGCACGCAGTCCCAGCTGGACCTCTACCCGGATGTCGGTTTGCTCGAAGGCGCGAATCTGAGTGTGGGGCGCGGCACACCGCATCCGTTCGAGTGGATCGGCGCGCCGTGGATCAACGCGACTCAGCTCGCACAGGTGCTGAATGCGCTCGACGTCGGCGCACATTTCGAGCCGGTCGACTTCGTGCCCACCGAATCAACCTGGCACGGTCAGCTCTGTCATGGCGTGAGCATCACTCGCGACCCGGCGCCTGAGCAACGTCCCGTAGCAAGCCTGGGATTGGCACTGCTCGCCACACTGCAGGCGCTCTATCCCGGCACCTTCGATCTTACGGCGACCCGCGGTTCAATCGGCTCGCAAGCCGTGTGGCAAGCCATTCGCGACGGCGTAGCGCCTGACGCGGCGCAAGCGCTTGATACCGCAGCGCTAGAGCGCTTCGCACGACTACGGCAGGAGAACTTGCGCTACTGACCTCAACGCGACGCGCCACAGGCCCTAGACCGCCAGAACGCTGCAAGGCACCTGATACAGAATATGTTCGGTCGTGCTGCCGATGACCTTGTCCATCCCGTGGGACTGGACTCTGCCCATCACGATCACATCCATTTGTTGCTCGCGAGCGAACTCGCTCAGCGCCGAGACGGGGTGCCCCATCACGAAATGTCGACGGTCAGAGGGCACACCGAACCGACCGGCCAACCTGAGGAATGACTTTTCCAGTTCTCTGCGCAGTTCCCTGGTCAGATCCGCCAGCGTCAACCCGCCGCCGCCCATATCGCCAAGATAGGCTGACGAAATGTCACAGGCGTAGAGCAGATGCAACTCGGCATCGCATTGCAGCGCGAGGCCGGACGCCTGCTGGATGATCCGGTCATTCAGTTCGCTGTTTGACGACTCGCGATCTGAAGTATCAACCGCTGCCACCACCTTGCGCGGCAAAGCATGGCCACTCGCGCCCACCAGATAAATCGGTATCGGACAGTGACGCAGCAAGTGCCAGTCCAGGGGGGTAAAGAATGCGCGCTTGAGCGCCGGTTCATGCTGCACTTCCTTGATCAGCATATCGGGTTGCATTTCGGTGACGTGATCAAGAATCACCTGCTGCATGTCATCGACCCATGCCACCTCGCTTGTCACGTCGATCCCCCGGCTGCGCATTTTTTCCGCCTGATCCTTGAGCCAATCGCTATGGTCCTGCAGGTAACTCTGCCGAGCCTTTTCCTGGACGCCGTCTTCAAGCAGTGAAAGGATGTCCAACGATTTCAATAACGCGACGATATGCAAGCTCGCCCCGCTGGCCTTGGCCAGGGCGGCGGCATGCTGGATCGCCGGGGAGTGGCGCAGGACCGGGTTGATGACCAGCAATAACGTTTGATATTGGCTCATGATCGGGACTCCAGACAGGTGGGACATCGACGCCTGCCGCTGACCCTTTTCGGTGGTCAGCCGTTGCGTCCGCGTGGGATCAAGCACCCGCGTTAATCCAGAGTCCTCCCCCGACGTCGTCCTGACGTTGATTTATATCAAGTCACTGCGCACTGCCGGCCCGGCGCGCGTCATTCCGGAAACGGTGGCTGGGCAGGTGATTCCTTCTCCGGAATATCAGTCATGGTCGCCTCGGTCAGCAGCAAAATACTGGCGACCGAAACGGCATTTTCCAGAGCAATACGCACCACCTTGGTCGGATCGATGATGCCGGCTTCATACATGTCCACATAGACATTGGCTGACGCATCGAAGCCAATGTTCCCCGGTTCCGCCAGCATGCGAGCAACGACCACGCCGGCATCCACCGCCGAGTTTTCCGCGATCACCCGGGCCGGCGCTTCCAGGGCTCGGCGAAGTATCTGCAAACCGGTTTTGACATCGCCCTCATAGCCGGCCTCCTCGGCTGCGATAATCGGTACAGCCTTGAGCAGTGCCAGCCCGCCACCCGGAACGATGCCCTCGGCGATCGCCGCCCGGGTCGCTGAAATGGCATCATCCAGCGCATCCTTGCGCGTCTTCATCTCGGCCTCCGAAGGCGCCCCGACCCGGATCACCGCGACACCGCCAGACAGCCTGGCCAGTCGCTCCTGGAATTTTTCACGGTCGTAATCGCTGGTTGTACCGTCCATTTGCACGCGGATCTGCTGCAGGCGCGCCTCAATCGCCTCGCGTTTACCGGCGCCGCCGATCAGTGCCGTGCTGTCTTTTTGCACCACGACTCGATGCGCCCGCCCCAACTGGCTCAATTCCGCCTGTTCGAGGCTGATGCCCAACTCATTGGAAACCACCGTTGCCCCGGTCAGGACCGCAATGTCCTGGAGCATCTCCTTACGTCGATCACCGAAGCCTGGCGCCTTGATCGCCACCGCGCGCAATACGCCACGGATCTGGTTGACGACCAGCGTGGTCAACGCCTCGCCCTCTATGTCGTCGGCGATCAGGACCAGTGGCTGGCCGCTTTTGGCGATCAGTTCAAGCAGTGGGAGCAAGTCTTTGAGCACGCCGATCTTATGGTCACACAGCAGCAGATAGGCATCATCGAGTTCCACCTGCATCTTCTCGGTATCCGTCACGAAATACGGCGAGACATAACCACGGTCCAACCGCATCCCCTCCATCACCTCGACCACCGTCTCAGTGGTCTTGGACTCCTCGACACTGACCACCCCTTCAACGCCGACCTTTTCCAGAGCGTCTGCCACCAGTTGGCCGATAACGGCATCGTTATGCGCCGAGAGCGTGGCAACCTGGGCCTTTTCCTTGGGGGTACTGACCGGACGCGATTGGGCTGCCAGCGATTGCACGACCAACAACAGCCCGCAATCCAGACCGCGTTTCAGGTCGATCGCACTGGCACCGGCGACTACGTTGCGGATGCCGTCAGCCAGGATGGCATGGGCCAGTACCGTTGCCGTGCTGGTCCCATCCCCTACCGCATCGCCGGTACGCTCCGCCGCCTGACGCAGCATCCGGGCGCCCAGATTCTCCTCGGGGTCTTGCAGGTCGATTCGTTTGGCGATCGTCACGCCGTCGTTGCAGACCGTCGGATTACCCCATTTATTCTGAATCAACACCGACTTCGATTTGGGCCCAAGGGTCACGCGAACCGCGTCCGCCAGTTGTGTTGCGCCGCACAGGATTTTCTCGCGAGCGGCGGCACGAAACAGAATTTTACTGTGAGCCATCAGAGTGCTCTCCTGGGTAGTTCTGCGACAGGCCGGTCCATGCAGTTTCTCTGAAATGGCTCGCGCAACGTTGACTTTTATCAACAAAGTCACGACGTCGCGCAGCCTTTTCAGGTACCTACGTTTACGCGCTTTATCAGGACGGGACTGAAGAGCACCGGTCAGCTCAATGCTGTCACGGTACTCCGGCACCGAGACCGACCAGCCCAGCTCCAGGCTGATGCGTCGGCGCAGCACATCCGATGCATTGGGTTCCCCGTGCACGACATAGGTGTGTTTCGGCGGCCGCTTGAAGCCCCTCAGCCACTGCATGATTTCATCCCCGTCGGCATGAGCGGACAAGGTCCCCATGGGCACCACTTCGGCCCGAATCGGCACGTCCTTGCCATGGATGCGCACCGATGGAGCCCCGGCGATGATCATGGACACAAGCGGGTAACATCGGCGGCCATGGGGCTGTTGAGGTAGATCGGCAGGTCAGGGATCGCCTTCTTCTGTTTCAGGCGACACGGACAGACCCAACCAGACGGGCACAGCCGCTTGCTCAGCCTCTGAAAATGTCGAATGGCTCGATCCTGAGCACCTTGCGTATGCCCACATAACTGGAAACCCCGGCGATCAACAGCACCAGACCAAATGCCAGCCCCAGGTTCCAGAACGTGATGATCGCCGCATAGTTGGGCAGGTAGGTGCGCACCGTGAAGATCATCAACGTGACCAGGCCGACACCCAACCCGTAACCCGTCAAGGCGGTGAACGTCGCCATGAAGAGGATCATGTAGATCAGCTCACGGCCTTTGGCGCCGATGGCCTTGAGGGCCGCGAACTTGTCCAGGTTTTCCAGAATGAAGGTGTAGAACGTTTGTCCGGAGATGGACAACCCGACCAGGAAACTGATGACCGTCATCGTCAGTATGTTGGTGCCTACCCCGGTCTGGTAGATGTAGTAATCGGTAATACGCTGGTTGAACTCTCCCCGGGTCAAGGCGACATAGCCCAACCGCGCAACCTGCTGCTTGATCGCGACCTCGGCGGCCTTGCTCCTGGGTTCAAGCAGAATGTAAGACACCGTGAAGCGGGTGGTCGGGATGTATTCGATGGCTCGCCGGTAGGTGGTGTAGAGCGTCGGTACGCCGGTCAATCCGCTGGTCAGTACCTTGGCAATGCCAACGATGGTGCCGCGGTGGTCATTGAGTTCGAAGGAGGTGCCTATCCTGGGACTTTCCAGTTTCGAATATTCGGCATCGTGGACCATGATGAACGCGTTGTCGGCGTAGATGTCTTCGATAGCGCCCTGTTCAAGCTCAGGACGACCGAACAGGCTGGTGTCGTCGAGGCCTATCACACTGACCGCTTGATAGGTGCCACTGGCCAGTCTGACCTGGGCACCGCCAATGAATACAGGCACCGCATAGCGGACCTGCTCCATGCTGCGTACGGCATCGAGCAGATAATCGGGCAGAGGGATGACACTGGTCGGGGTGTTCACGGCCGGGTCCATGACCCACATCGCCGCGCCGATATTGGTCACGGTCGAGTAGGCACGATTGAGGATGCCGGCAAACAGTGCGGTCATCTGCATCATCAGGAACACCGAGAAAGTAATCCCTACCAGCAGCGCCGAAAACTTGGCCTTGTCATTGACCAGCAGCTTGAAGCCGATTCGCAGGATGCCCGAGTATTTCATGGCGTCTGCCTGCTGCCGGCCGGGGCCGGGCTGTTCCACCAGCCGCCCCCCAGCGCGACAAACAGACCGACGGTATCCTGATGACGTTGGGCAAGGGCTTGCAGATAGACAATGTTGACCTGATGCAACTGCACATCGGCCACCAGCAAATCCAGGTAGGTCACCAGGCCTGATCGGTAGTTGGCTTGCAGCAAACGCAGCGCCTCGTCAGCGGTGGCCTGTGCCTCGGTCTGTTTTTGCAAGGCCTGTGCATCGAACTCCAGGGCCTTGAGGGCATCGGCGACCTGCGCGAAAGAGTCGAGCACGGTTTGCCGATAATTCGCCGCTGCCTGCTGATAGACATCGATCGCCGCTTTACGACCAAACCACAGGCTGCCCCCTTGAAACAGCGGGATGTCGATCGATGGTCCAACGCTCCAGAACCGCCCGGCACTCGCGAACAGTGACCCCGGGGTCGAGCCTGCCGCACCATAGGTTCCGGTCAGACTGAAACTGGGAAACATCGCCGCCGTTGCCACACCGATGTTGGCACTGGCCCGGTGCAGCTGTGCTTCTGCGGACAGAATATCCGGCCGCTGCCGGACCAATACAGAGGGCAGGCTGACCGGCAAATCGGCGGGCAGTGAAAGACCTGTCAGCTCGATGTCAGGGAGCCTGACATCGGTGGGGACCACGCCTTCAAGGGTGGCCAGCAAATGCTCGGCCTGGCTGATTTTCTGCTCCAGCGCCGGCAACAAGGCCTCATTGGTGGCAATCAGACTACGCAGACTGAGGGTCGCCGAATAAGGCGCTGTACCGCTGCGTACCTGTACCTCGGTGGTCTGTAGCTGTTGCTTTTGCAGCGCAATCAACTGCTCGGTTGCGCGCAGTTGTGCGGCATAACCCGCACGGGCGATCGCGGTGTTGACGACATTGGCGGTCAGGGTGAGGTAAGCCGCATGGGTCAGCCAGGTTTGATGGTCGACCTCGGCTTGCAGCCCCTCCACCGTACGACGCTCTCCCCTAAAGACATCAAGGGTGTAACTGATCGTTCCACTCAGGGTCACGACGTTGAAGATCGACCCCGCCGTCGTCAGCCCTTGCTGGAGCGGAGCATTGCGCTCGCGGGTCGCGCCGGCATGAGCATTGAGGTGCGGATAGAAAACCCCATAGCCGGCCATGAGCGTGTCCTGGCTTTGCCGCAGGCTGGCCTCGGCAGCCTGTAGGGTCTGGTTGTTGGCAATCGCCTGGCGGACCACCGCATCCAGAGAGGCTGACTTGAACAGCCGCCACCAGTCGGGCGCGACGTCGGCACCTGACAGAAAATGCTGCGCCTGGCCCTGCGCCGGGACGGTGACGGCTACCGGATTGCGGACATAACCGTGCTGTGACGGGGCTGCCGGGCGCGAGAAATCCGGGCCTACCGTGCAGGCGCTCATCACCATCAGGACAATGGCGGACAGCACCCGGGCATGGGGTCGCAGAGGTCGATGAACGCTGGACTGGCACATCATTTCTGCCCTATGAAGACATCCACCAACTGCCCCGGATACACCATCTGGAGGTCTTTTTTCTCGAACCGGAACACCACCGGCAACACCCTGAGATCGACTTTCTCCTGACGCTGATTGGACAACTGGATTTTCGGCGACACGTACGGCTGCACGCGAACGAACTCCAGCGGCACCTTGATATCCGAGCCATGAATCAACATCTGTGCACGGATATGTTCGGGCGCCGGCAAGCGGGCAATCAGGATTTCGTCCAAATAGCAGCGTACCGCCAGATGGGTCTGTTCAGCACTCATTACCACCAGCGGGCTGAACTGCTGGATATAGGCGTCATAAGCGCCCTGAGACGACACATAACTGCCCACGGTGGTATTGATGGCCAGGACCACGCCATCCACCGGGGCATTGATCGCGTATTGCGCGAGCGAGGCATTCGCCGACTTGAGCGCGGCCTGTGCCTGGGCCGCGGTATCTTTTGCGGTGTCCAGGGTGTCCTTGCTGATGGACTTGGGATCTATCCCGTAGGAGGCCAGGCGCTTGATGTATTGGTCCTGAGCGGTTTTCAGATTGGCTTGTGCCAGCTCGACGTTGGCCCTGGGCAAGGCGTCATCGATGGTCATCAGGGGCATACCGCGGGTGACCGCCTGCCCTTCTTGTACCAGTACCCGAGTGACCGGCCCGGAAACCTGCGGATAGATCACGATGTTGGAACCGCCGGACTGCTCGCTCTCGATAATGCCATTAGCATAAATAGCCGTTTCATAGGAGCTGCTTGCCGGAGCAAAGGCCGGCGGTAATGCGTGAGGCGTGCGCCCGAGCAGGTAAGCGGCGATCAACCCGGCCAGTACCCCAATGACCGCCAGCACAAACAGCACGCGGTTCTTCATGGCGAGGTCCGATCGGGTTCGGTTATGCGGCCGTCTTCCATGTGGATGATGCGGTCGGCGTACTCGTTGATCCGCGCATCGTGAGTGACGATCAGAATGCAACGCTGCTTGTTGAGAATCTTCGACTTCACGAAGGCAATGATCATCTTCCCGGTATCACCATCGAGGGACGCGGTTGGCTCATCAAGAATCAATATCTGCGGGCTGCCGATGATCGCCCGGGCGATCGCCACCCGCTGTTGTTCGCCCCCGGACAGCTTGACCGGCAGAATGTCGCCGCGGGCCTTGAGACCGACCACTTCCAGGCTCTGGTTCGCCTGCGCAATCGCGTCGTCCCAGTCACAATGCTTGAGGATCAAGGGAATCGCGACGTTCTCGGCAGCGGTCAACCGCGCAAACAGGTGATAGTCCTGAAACACGAAGCCAATGCTGTTGAGGCGCAACTCTGCCAGCTGATCGGTGCTCATGCTCCAGATGTCATTGCCATTGATCTTTACCGTACCGGCATCCGGCCGCAGGATGCCGGAGATCATGCTCAACAGTGTGGTCTTGCCGCTCCCTGACGGACCGACGATGAACACCATTTCGCCAAACTGTGCGACCAGTTCGACCTGATCGACAGCCTTCATTCGTGCGTCCCCTTCCCCGAACCATTTGGTCAGGCCGCTCGAAACAATCGCGGGATGATCGACAGCAGCCGTTTGATCCGTCTTCATGAACGCTTCTGCTCCCGATCAGCCGGTTAACCCGAGGGCACTGGCAGTGGTCAGCCCCCCTTACCACTGTAGACTGTCAAGGCAGCGGCTTGACGATCATCAAACTGCAGGGAGCCCGGTTCAGCGTGTTCTCGGCGGTACTGCCGACAGGAACCCCATAGCGTTCGGCGAGCGTATCAAAGGCTTCAATCTGGGCATCGTTGACGGCATCTCTTAAACTTTCTCTCAGGGTCAGGTTTTGCAGGTTCACTCCCGAGTCGCCCGCCATGGTCCAGCCAGTGACATTCAGCAGGTGCACTATTGCCCCGCAGGACGTGGCCAGCGTCGAGGCCATGTCGAGAATCCGGTCATTGAGCCCTTGCGTCAGCTCTTCGAGATGGGAAAGGTCGATGGCCGCGAGAATTTTCATGGGCAACGGGTTTCTTGCATCGGTAACCAGGTGCAAGGGGGCCGGGCAGTCACGCAGCAATAGCCAGTCCAGGGGCCTGTAGAAAACCCGTTTAAATGCCGACACACGCTGTACATCCTTGATCACGATGTCCGCTCGAAAGTCATTCACGTACTCAAGCACCTCCTCGATACTCGGTTTGGCCCACACCACTTCCATGGTCACTTGCAGGCCTTTGCACTGCCCAAACCGGGCTTGAGCGGCAGGTGCTGAACGAGGTTGATAAAGATCACAAAAAGTCGTCGTCATGCACTTAAGACAAAAAAGCATTTCTGCTGAAAGAAGCATTGTTGATTCAGCTCAATAAATGCCCGTTTCCCAGGCGTAGAAACATAAGGAGTTACCGGGCTCTGACAGTCCGGTGCCCGCTTCGTATCGACCAAAGAGGACACCCTCATGAACGATTTGAGTCTGCGCCAAACCATTCTGGATGAGCTTGAATTCCAGCCCGATATCGATGCCGCCCATATCGGTGTCGCCGTGGACAAGGGTGTAGTCACCCTCTCCGGACACGTTAAAAGCTATACCCAGAAAATCGCTGCAGAACAGGCGGTAAAACGCATCAAGGGCGTATGCGCGCTGGCCGAAGAAATCCAGGTCAGACTGGACCCCGGGGCGGGCACGGCAGATGACACAATCGCTACCCGCGCATTGAAGATCATCGCCTGGAGTTCTGACATCCCCATGGACAAGATCAAGGTCATCGTACAAAAGGGCTGGATAACACTGGAAGGCGAAGTGGACTGGCAGTACCAGAAAGAAACCGTCGAGCGTGCGGTGCGCAAATTGTCCGGGGTGGTAGGCGTGGACAACCGGCTCACCCTTTATCCTCAGGTGGAAGTGACCGATATCCAGCACCGCATCGAAGAAGCCCTCAAGCGCAATGCCGAGGTGGATGCAAAGGGTATTCACGTCAAGGTAGACGGTGATGTCGTGAAACTTGAAGGCCGGGTCCATCTGTGGCGTGAGCGCCAGATCGCGGTCCGCGCCGCCTGGTCAGTACCGGGCGTGAGGGCGGTGGAAGATCACCTGCTGATTGCCTGACGCCAAACAGGGAATATCAGTTCGAGGTCCGGCGTAAAACCCGGCGTTCGAGCTGATGACGTCTAGAATCGTATTCAGATGCCCAACGAGCTTGAGCCTCGGCGTTCGGCGATCGCGCCGCCACGCATCGGGCCATCCCGCCTTCCATCCCTGAGCCAAGGCCATGAAGAAGAATCACCAGTGGAACCTTTCCTACTTCGCGATCACCTTTCTGGTTCTTGCGCTCGCCCAGCTATTTATTGTTGACCGCCATGCTGTGCAGAGCATCCCCTACAGTCAGTTCCTGCAACTGTTGGGCGAGCATAAGGTCAGCGAATTGCGGGTCGAGAAGGACCAGATCAGCGGCAAGCTGCAAGAGGCCATCGACGGCCACGACCTGTTCACCACCGTGCGGGTCGATCCCACGCTGGCGACTGAACTGGCTCAAACGGGTGTCGGCTTTTCCGGAGTCGGTGAAAACACACTGCTGAACGGGCTGCTGGGTTGGCTTCTGCCCTTTGTCATGATCATGGTGCTCTGGCAATTCATGTTCCGCGGCATGGCCGAAAAACAGGGCCTTGGCGGACTGATGAACGTCGGCAAGTCGCGGGCCAAGGTATTTGTCGAGCGTGATACCGGGGTGACCTTCGCCGATGTAGCGGGTATCGATGAAGCCAAGGCCGAGCTGGTGGAAATCGTCTCGTTCCTGAAGGACAAGGCCAAATACGCACGCCTGGGGGCGCATATTCCCAAGGGCACCCTGCTGGTCGGCCCACCTGGCACCGGCAAGACCCTGGTGGCCAAGGCGATCGCCGGTGAAGCCGGCGTGCCGTTCTTCTCGATTTCCGGTTCCGAATTCGTCGAAATGTTCGTCGGGGTCGGTGCCGCTCGAGTGCGCGACCTGTTCGAGCAGGCACGACAGGCTTCACCTTGCATTATTTTCATCGATGAACTCGACGCCCTGGGCAAAATGCGCGGTGTCGGTGCGTTTGGCGGCAACGACGAAAAAGAGCAGACCCTCAACCAGCTTCTGGCCGAGCTGGACGGTTTCGACCCGCGCGAAGGTGTGGTTCTGCTGGCGGCGACCAATCGGCCGGAGGTCCTTGATCCGGCGCTGCTGCGGGCTGGTCGCTTCGACCGCCAACTCGTGATCGACCGCCCCGATCGCAAAGGCCGACTGGCCATCCTCAAGGTCCATCTGAAAAAAATCACCGTGGCGCCCGACATCGACAGCGAACGCATCGCCGAAATCACCACCGGCTTCACCGGTGCGGACCTGGCGAACCTGATCAACGAAGCCGCCATCGTGGCCACCCGCCGGGGAGGCCAGGACGTCAGCCTCGACGACTTCACGGCCGCGGTGGAACGCATCGTCGCAGGTGTCGAACGCAAGAGCAGCCTGTTACGGCCTGATGAGCGCCTGGTGGTGGCCTATCACGAAATGGGCCATGCCCTGGCCGCAGGCACGTTGCCGGGGATGGACCCGGTACACAAAGTCTCGATCATCCCCCGTTCCATTGGCTCGCTGGGTTATACCTTGCAGCGACCGACCGAGGATCACTTCCTGATCAGTTGTCAGATGCTCAAGGATCGAATCGCCGTACTGATGGCCGGTCGGGCTGCCGAGTACATCATCTATGGCCAGATCTCCACAGGCGCCGCCGACGATCTGACCCGGGCGACCGACATCGCCCGGCAGTTGATCACCCGCTTCGGCATGAGTGCCGAACTCGGTCAGTCGGTATTGGAACGACAAAACCCTACCTATTTGGGCGAGCACATGGCCGGATTTGGCCAGAAGGACTATTCGGAACAAACCGCGCGGGAAATTGACCTGGGCATCCGCGCCTTGCTCGAAGAAGCCTATGGCCGTGCCAAAACGCTGCTCGACAGTCGTCGGGCCGACCTGGATGCCGGCGCCCGCCTGCTGCTGGAAAAAGAAACGCTGACTCCCGAAGAGTTCCCGCCATTGATGCCCCTCAAATCCTCCCCTGATGGTTCGCCATGATTGAGGTCACGCCTATGCGGGGTGTGAAGCCACTGTGCGCTAAGATTGCTGCACTCGCCTCCCTCAACGAGGTTCTGCTCGCCGAGAGCCGGGTTCTGAACGTCAAACAGAACGACTTGAAGGGGGAGCGATCTGGCCTGAAAAACCAGGGTCTGTTGCTAAATTATGGAGTAAAAAATGGAAGTAACGGTTAGCAAGGGTCCAGAAAGCATGAGCACCGAACACGAGACGCTCACCGATGAACTGCGGCTGAGCAGCACGGAGCTGCGGATTCTCGGCTCCTTGATCGAGAAACAGGCGACCAGCCCGGAAACCTATCCGCTGACCCTGAATGCGCTGGTCATTGCCTGTAACCAGAAAACCAGCCGGGAACCGGTGATGAATCTCAGCCAGGGTCAGGTCGGGCAAAGTTTGCGTGCCCTGGAAGGTCGTGGCTTCACCAAGCTGGTCATGGGTAGCCGCGCCGATCGCTGGGAGCATCGACTCGACAAGGCGCTGGAACTGGTACCAGCCCAGGTCATTCTGACCGGTTTGCTGTTTCTGCGCGGTCCGCAGACGGTCAATGAACTGCTGACGCGCAGCGGCCGCATGCACGATTTCGAAGATGCCGAACAGGTTGTCCATCAGCTGGAGCGCCTGATTGCCCGCGGTCTCGCGATGTTGCTGCCACGCCAGTCGGGCCAACGCGAAGACCGCTACATGCACGCACTGGGCGACCCGGCCGACATCGAAGCGATCCTCGCCGCCCGCCAGAACCCGGTGGAACGTGGCGCCAACGGTGGCGTGTCGGTGGAACGCATCGAAGAGCTTGAAGCACGGATTGCGGCACTCGAAGAACGTTTGGCACGCCTCGAATAACACCGAAACCTTGAGCTGCTGCGCTGAATCAGCTACGGGCGAACGCCACTGCCTTCTGGAACTGCTCATCGCTGGGGCGCACGCCGGTGTACAGCACAAACTGCTCAAGCGCTTGAATGGCGATCACTTCAAGCCCGGTGATGACCCGTTTGTCAGCGGCACGAGCGCGCATGATCAACGGGGTTTCCGAGGGGATCGCCACCACATCGAAGACCGTTTCTGCGGCATCGATGGCGTCAGCTTCAAAGGCCAGTTGATCGGCCTCGGCACCACCGGCCATGCCAATCGGCGTAACGTTGACCAGCATTCGCGGGCGCTCGCCGCCGAGTTCCGCTTGCCAGCGATAACCCAGCGAGTCGGCCAAGGCGCGACCGGCGCGCTCGTTGCGCGCCACGATCAGACCGTTTTTATAGCCACCGTCACGCAAGGCGCTGGCCACCGCTTTGGCCATCCCGCCACTGCCGCGCAAGGCGAACGTCGAGTCCTGCGGCACGGCATGGGTTTTGAGCAGTTGCTCGATGGCGATGTAATCGGTGTTGTAAGCCTTGAGGTGTCCGCTGGTGTTGACGATCGTATTGATCGAGGCGATGGCCTCGGCCGACGCGTCCAGCTCATCGACCAGCGCGATGCAGGCTTCCTTGAAGGGCATCGATACGCCGCAGCCGCGAATACCCAGGGCACGAATCCCGCCAATCGCCCCCGGCAGGTCCTGACTGCTGAACGCCTTGTAATAGAAATTCAGACCCAGTTGCTCATACAAATGGTTGTGGAAACGCAGGCCGAAATTCCCGGGGCGCCCAGACAGTGACATACACAGTTGGGTGTCTTTGTTTGGGTTCATCAGCATGTGGATCTCCTTCGAATTGCACTTTCAGATGGACGGGATTGGCCAGTCCATCTGGTTTATCAGATCATAACGAGGCCTGTGGCCCGGCTGGCATTTAAAGGTAAAGATGCCGGTACAGACCTTACACAATATTTACTCAGACGCGTCGCAGATTCGCCAAAAAACGCTGTCTGATAGTTATCCCCGCGACTATCCTTGCTTCTATCGCAGATTCAAGCGCCGGGACGAAAACACGAGGAATTATCATGATCCGCAAACTCCCTGTAATAGCCTTGCTGATCGGTGCATTTGCTGTCGCAGGACAGGCGCAAGCCCATGGCTACTATTATGGTCATGGCCATGGCGGCGGCTGGGGCTGGGGTGCGCCGCTCGCCGTTGGCGCTGTGTTGGGCGCCGTGGTAGCAGGATCAGTCGTCGCCGACTCGCAGCGTCCGGTTTACGTACAACAACCGGTCTACGTTCAGCCGCAGCCGGTTTACGTACAACAACCGGTCTACGTTCAGCCACAGCCGGTGTATGTCCAGCCACCGCCACCGGTCTACTACCGCCCGGCACCGGGGTATTACGTTCAGCCTCGTTACTGAAGCCCAGGCGGGTAATCACCTCAAGCTACATAACACAGGCCCCGCCTCGAAACGGGGCCTGTTTTCGTTTCACGCGTTAAACGATGTCTGAATAAATCTTGCCAGGGTCGCTGCCGGAACAATGACTGCGGTTAAATTTGACATGATTGATCCAACGAATGCCCTGGCTTACGCACAACAACCGTCATATTTATGTCATGACAGTTCAGCAAGCTTTGAATTGTCCGTAATAAACGGTTCATAACAACAAGGACGCCCCTTATGCCCACGCAAAACCCGCACCACATTGCCGGACTCTGCACCTCAAGCAAGGTCTATAACGCATTGACCGAGCTCAAACACCTGGAAGGCCATCGCAGCGCCAAGTTTCTCTCGCTGCTCGCCGAAAACCTGGTGCGTAAAGGCCTGCTCAACGATCATGAAGTGATGATCATGCTCGACCAGGTTGTCGACTGACAGCGGCAATTCGCCATGTTGTCGTCAATGTGTACTATCGAGAGCGTTGATTTTCCGTTAAACCGTCGGGTCAGTAAGGTAGCTCCATAGATTGATGGAGGTACTTATGCCCAAGGTTCAGATCATGTCCGTTATTGGTAGCGCCGTTCCCGCACCGCTCAGAGAGCTAGGACTGCTCGCCTGTTGGTATCTGGTTCAAGACGGCGTCGCGATCAGCGGTCCGCTCACTTCATTACCTGCCGCCCAGGCGCTGTCGCAACGTATCGGCACCTACGCGTTGGGCGCTTAAGGCAACTGCACTCGCGGCTTGGTTTCGATGTACAAGGCCCAACTCGACATGAACAGCGCGGCGATCAATGGCCCAATGACAAAACCATTGAGACCGAAGATCGCCAGACCTCCCAAGGTCGAAATCAGGACCAGGTAATCCGGCATCCGGGTGTCCTTGCCCACCAGGAGCGGCCGCAGCACGTTGTCCACCAGACCAATCACGAACACCCCGAACAAGCCCAGCACCACACCCTGCCAGATCGCCCCGCTGAGCAAAAACCAAGCCGTTACCGGCACCCAGACAATCCCCGCCCCCACCGCTGGCAACAGCGACAGAAACGCCATTATCACCGCCCAGAGCAATGCGCTGGGAATATCCAGAAACCAGAAAATCAAACCACCCAGCGCACCTTGTGTGATAGCCATCAGCAAGTTGCCTTTGACCGTGGCTCGCACCACGCGATTGAACTTGAGCTGCAAGCGGCGCTTTTGATGTTCCGCCAATGGCACAGCCGCACGGACCTCGCGCGCCAGTTCGGCACCGTCGCGCAGAAAGAAGAACAGCAGATAGAGCATGATGAAAAAGCTCACCACGAACTCGAATGTACCCTGACCGAAGCTGAACGCCTGACTGGCGAAAAACTCACTGCCCTGCATCGCGCTCTTGACGATTTTCTCGCGCAAGGCGTTCAGATCTCCCATGCCAAAGCGGTCCAGCAGGTGCTGAAAATACGGTGGCAAGCTGTATTTTAACTGCGCCAGGTAGCCGGCAATATCCAACTGGCCACTCTCGATATTCTTGTAGAGGTTCGCCCCCTCCTGCACCAGCAAGACGCTGGTAATGATCACTGGCAAAATGGCAATTATCAGACAGATGCTCAACGTGCAAAGAGCCGTCAGATTGCGATTCCAGCCAAACTTCACTTGCAGCCGACGCTGCAAGGGCGCGAACACAATGCCGAGAATCACCGCCCAGAACACCGCACCGTAGAACGGCAGCAGAATCCAGAGGAACGCTGCGGTCACCAGTACCAACAGCACCAGCAGTGATTTGTCTCGCACAACGGTTTGGTTCATGTCCGATCCCTGTCAGTAGCACGCAGACACCGGCTGCCCGTTTTAGTCAGCCACGAGACGCCCGAGTGCTCTGCTTTATTCATCCAGCATAGATCCAGATCAATAAACGCCCGACACGACTGCTCTACCCTCGCGAGCTTTTGTGATCGAGCTCCTTATGCCCCTCGCCACGCCTGAACTGCTCGCCCCTGCCGGCACCCTGAAAAACATGCGTTATGCCTTCGCCTACGGCGCCGATGCGGTCTACGCCGGCCAACCGCGCTACAGCCTGCGCGTGCGCAATAACGAGTTCGATCATGCCAACCTGGCCCTCGGTATCCGCGAAGCTCAGGCCCAGGGCAAACGCTTCTATGTGGTGGTGAACATCGCCCCACACAACGCCAAACTGAAAACCTTTCTCAAGGATCTTGAGCCGGTCATTGCCATGGCCCCGGATGCGCTGATCATGTCCGACCCCGGGCTGATCATGCTGGTACGCCGGCATTTCCCGCAGATGCCGATCCACCTCTCGGTGCAGGCAAACACGGTGAACTGGGCCAGCGTCGAGTTCTGGCAGCAGCAGGGCCTGAGCCGGATCATCCTGTCGCGGGAGCTGTCACTGGAAGAAATCGCCGAGATTCGCCAGCAAGTCCCCGCCATGGAGCTGGAAGTATTCGTCCATGGCGCACTGTGCATGGCCTATTCCGGGCGCTGCCTGCTGTCGGGTTACATGAACAGGCGCGATGCCAATCAGGGCTCCTGCACCAATGCCTGTCGCTGGAAATACTCGGCGCAGCCTGCCATGGAAAACAGCGAGAGCGAGATCGTTCAAGCGTTCGTCCCGGAACCAACGCTGGGAATCGGTGCACCGACCGATCAGCTGTTTTTGCTACAGGAAGCCAACCGTCCCGATGATCTGATGCCGGCCTTCGAAGATGAACACGGCACCTACATCATGAACGCCAAGGACCTGCGCGCCGTACAGCATGTCGCTCGCTTGACGCAGATGGGCGTCCACTCGTTGAAGATCGAGGGCCGGACCAAATCGCACTTCTACTGCGCCCGGACCACTCAGGTCTACCGCCGCGCCATCGACGATGCCGTGGCCGGTCGCGAGTTCGACCGCAGCTTGATGACCGACCTCGAATCCCTGGCCCAGCGTGGCTACACCGAAGGTTTTCTGCGCCGGCATGTGCATGACGAATACCAGAATTACCAGAACGGCAGCTCGGTGTCGGAGCGCCAGCAGTTCGTCGGTGAACTGACTGGTGAGCGCCGTGATCGGCTGGCGGAGGTCAAGGTGAAGAACCGCTTTGCCTTAGGTGATCACATGGAATTGATGACGCCCAAAGGCAATTTCCACTTCGACTTGCATCAATTGCAAAGTGCCAAAGGTGAAGCGATTGAAGTGGCGCCGGGGGACGGGCACACCGTGTATCTGCCGATTCCGGATGCGGTGGATTTGCAGTTCGGGCTGTTGATGCGCGATGTGCGTGGAGGCTGAGGCCTGGTCTGCTCGTAGGAGCTGCCGAAGGCTGCGATCTTTTAGTGCTATCAAGGACGCTGAAAATCAAAAGATCGCAGCCTTCGGCAGCTCCTACGGATTTCGTCTGTCGATCAGATTCGGAACTGCCCGACCAATTTGCCCAACCGCTGCCCCAGATCCGCCAGGCTGCGGGAGGTTTGCGCGCCGCGCTGGGTTTCGTCGGCGACGCTGTCTACTGCCACGGCGATCTGATGCACGCTGCGGTTGATCTCTTCGGCGACGGCGGTTTGTTCTTCGGCGGCGCTGGCGATCTGTGCGTTCATCGAATTGATGGTGCCAATCAACTGGGCCATGGTGTCCAGCGAAGCGCCAGCTTCATTGGCCTGAGCCGAAGTGCCGTCACCGGCATCGCTGGAGCGGCGCATGGCGTCGACCGCCGACTGGGTACCGGCCTGCAAACGGTCGATCATGCCCTGGATTTCCTGAGTGCTTTGCTGAGTGCGACTGGCCAGTGCGCGCACCTCATCGGCAACCACCGCAAAGCCACGCCCGGCCTCACCGGCGCGAGCGGCTTCGATGGCAGCGTTAAGCGCCAGCAGGTTGGTCTGATCGGCAATCGAACGGATCACCCCAAGCACACTGACAATCGACGCCACATCCTGCTGCAAACTGTCGAGAGAAACCCCGCTGCTGCGAATATCTTTAACCAGTGCATGAATCTGCGAAATGCTCCCGGCCACCACACGCTTGGCCGCCTGGCCCTCTTCGTCGGTTTGCTGGGCCGCGACCGCAGCGCCTTGGGCACTTTTCGCCACTTCCTGCGCCGCCGCCGACATCTCGTTGATCGCCGTGGCCACCTGATCGGTCTCGTGACGCTGGCGTTCCATGGCCTGCTCCGAACGCTGGGCCTGATCGGACACCTGATTGACCAACCCGGTGAGCTGCGACGTCATCTCGGTAATCTGCCGGACCAGGCTGTGGATCTTGTCGACAAAGCGGTTGAACGAGCCGGCCAGCTCGCCCAGTTCGTCTTGAGAGGTAATCGCCAGACGACGCGTCAGATCACCCTCGCCTGCCGCGATGTCGTCCAGATTGGCCTTCATCAGGTGCAGCGGACGCAATATGGTGTTGGCCACAAACAGACCGACCGCCGCGATCACCAGCAGTACCACCGCCGCGATGCCGACGATGCTCAGCACCACGCCTTCCATACGCTGACGAACATTGACCTCGACTTCAGCGACCTGAGCTTCGACACCATCAAGATTCACCGAAGTACCGATGGCCATGTCCCATTTAGGCAGGTATTCGGTGTAACCCAGTTTGGGCACCAGGACTTTGCTGTCGCCAGGCAACGGCGAGCTGTATTGCAGGTAGTGCGTACCGTCCTTGGCGACTTTCACCAGGTCGCGGTTGACGTACACACCGTTCGGATCACGGTTGTCCTTGAAGCTCTGGCCGACACCGTCCGGGCTGTTGGCCTTGAACAGGCGCACGGTGTTGGAGTCGTAACCGAAGAAGTAACTGTCCTTGCCATAGCTGATGCTCGACAGCAATTTGATCACTTGCGCGCGAGCCGCATCATCGCCAGGTGCTGCTGCGTCATAAAGCGGCTTGATCGCCGTCATCGCCACCGCAACGTAACTTTGCAGGGTGGCCTTGGCATCGTTCATCAAACGCTGACGGGTTTCTTCGACTTCTTTACGGGCCTGCTCTTGCAAGATGAATGCGGTGGTCAGACTGATCACCAGCGCAAAGAGCAAAACCGGGAGGACGGAGAGGGACAAGACTTTGGCTTTTAGGCTCAGGCGCATGAGTTGTTCACTCTGGATTTTATTAGCGTGGTTAAAGCATTAACGGCCGGCCTGCGCAAAACTGTAGGCGCCGGCTGGCCTGTGATGAAAACGACGCGCCATGGGTTACGTGTTTTCTTATTTATTCGAATGGATCAAGAAAGGAGAAACGCCGCCGCTACAGTGCAAAGTCTCAGATATTTATCGAATAAAAGGACGTTTCCATGTCGCTCAGACAACTTTCCATTCAATGGAAGATCACCCTGCTCGCCGGGCTGTGCCTGGCCGGCGTCGTGACCTTGCTGGTAGGTCTTTCGCTGTATCGCATGGAGCACAGTTCGGAGCTGGTAAAAGCCTCGAGCATGGAAATGCTCAACGAAGCGGCTCAAGCACGCATCGAGGCGCTGGGTGAAGTTCAGGCGCTGGGGATTCGCCAGCAGTTCATGGACGCCTATCAATATGGCCACGGGTTCTCGCGCCAGGTGTTGTTCCTGCGTGAACAAGCCGAGAAGCGCTTTCTCGATGCTTTCGACCTGCGTGAAGACCTGACCCGCCAGGTCAAGTCGGCGCTGCAAGCCAACCCGCAATTGCTCGGCCTGTCACTGGTGTTCGAAGCCAACGCACTGGACGGCAAGGACGAACTGTTCGTCGGCCAGAAAGAACTCGGCAGCAACGACAAGGGCCGCTTCGCCCTGTACTGGTCGCAACCGACCGCCGGCAAGCTGAACTCGATGTCGCTGCCGGAAAGCGACATGGCCGACACCAGCACCGGTCCTAGTGGCGAGCCCGCCAACGCCTGGTTCACTTGCCCGCGCACCACCCTCAAGCCCTGCGTGATCGAACCCTACTTTTATGTGATCGACGGCCAGAACGTGCTGATGACCAGCATCGTCTTCCCGTTGATGGTCGACGGTAAGGTCATCGCGTCGCTGTCGGTCGACATCAACCTCAACAGCCTGCAAGCGACCAGCCAGCAAGCGAGCAAAAAGCTTTATGACGGCCAGACCACCGTCAGCATCCTCAGCCCGGTCGGCCTGCTCGCCGGTTACAGCCCGGACGCCAGCAAACTCAGCCAGCGTCTGGATACCGTGGACAAGGACAGCGGTGCCGAGCTGATCCGCAGGCTCGCCGCCAGCACTCAGACCCAGAGCCTGCACAACAATCAGCTACTCAAGGTGCTGTCGCCGTTCCAGCCGATCCCCGGTAGCAAATCGTGGGGCGTATTGCTCGATGTACCGGAGAAAGTCCTGGTCGGCCCCGCCGAAACCCTGAAAAAACAACTCGACGAACGCAACACCGCCGGCACCCTGATCGAGCTGAGCCTCGGCGTTTTGGCTGCGGTCATCGGTTTGTTGCTGGTGTGGTTAATGGCGCGCAGTGTGACCAAACCGATTCTCGGCGTGGCGCGCATGCTGGAAGACATCGCCAGCGGCGAAGGCGATCTGACCCGCCGTCTGGCCTACGACAAGCAAGACGAGCTCGGGCAATTGGCCGGCTGGTTCAACCGTTTCCTCGACAAGCTGCAACCGATCATCGCGCAAGTAAAACGCTCGGTGCAGGACGCGCGCAGCACGGCAGATCAATCGTCGGCCATCGCCACCCAGACCAGCGCCGGGATGGAGCAGCAGTACCGTCAGGTCGATCAGGTGGCTACCGCGTCCCACGAAATGAGCGCCACCGCCCAGGACGTCGCCCGCAGTGCTGCTCAGGCGGCTCAAGCGGCACGCGATGCCGATCAAGCGACCCGTCAGGGTCTGACTGTGATCGACCGCACCACCGCCAGCATCGACAGCCTGGCGGCAGAGATGAGCACCGCGATGACCCAGGTCGAAGGCCTGGCCGCCAACAGCGAGAAGATCGGTTCGGTGCTGGAAGTGATTCGCGCCATCGCCGAACAAACCAACTTGTTGGCCCTGAACGCCGCCATCGAAGCCGCCCGCGCCGGTGAAGCCGGTCGTGGTTTTGCAGTGGTGGCCGATGAAGTGCGCAACCTTGCGCGCCGCACGCAAGAGTCGGTGGAAGAAACCCGTCAGGTGATCGAACAGCTGCAAAGCGGCACGCAAGACGTGGTCGGCTCGATGAACAACAGTCATCGCCAGGCCCAGGGCAGTGTCGAGCAAGTCAGCCAGGCGGTCACCGCCCTGCGGCAGATCGGCGATGCGGTGACGGTGATTACCGACATGAATCTGCAAATCGCCAGCGCTGCCGAAGAACAGAGCGCAGTGGCCGAGGAGATCAACAGCAACGTGGCGACCATTCGCGACGTGACGGAATCGCTGTCGGGTCAGGCCAATGAATCGGCACGGGTCAGCCAGTCGCTCAATAGCCTGGCGAATCAGCAGCAGAGTTTGATGGATCAGTTCAGGGTTTGATGTCAGGAGGTAGCGTAACAGGCTCGCCACCAAACAAGATCAAAAGATCGCAGCCTGCGGCAGCTCCTACAGTGATCGGCGTAGGAGCTGCCGCAGGCTGCGATCTTTTAGCGTCGAGGCAACTCCACCACCACCTTCAACCCACCCCACTCACTCTCTTGCAACCGCATCTCCCCGCCCCACGCCTCGACGATATCGCGCACGATGCCCAGTCCCAGGCCATGCCCGTCAGTCTGCTCATCCAGGCGCGCACCGCGGCTGAATACCTGATCACGCTGCGCTTCGGGGATGCCCGGCCCATCGTCTTCCACGGCCAGCACAAACCCTTCAGCCGTCTCGACGATGCTCAAGCGAACCTCGGCGTCCGCCCATTTGCAGGCGTTGTCCAGCAGGTTGCCGAGCAGCTCCAGCAAATCCTCACGATCCCAAGGCAAGTGCAAACCGGCCGGCGCGATTTCGCTCAGATGCAGGTGTTCGCCGTGGATCATGTTCAGGGTCGCCAACAACCCCGGCAGCTCGGCAGCGCAATCGAACTGCGCACCGGGCAAGGCATCGCCCGCCAGACGCGCGCGATTAAGCTCGCGATTGAGTCGCTGCTGAACCTGTTCGAGTGGCGCCAGAAGGAGCTTGCGCAGTTCTGGATGGGCGTCGAGTTTTTCGCTCGACGCCAGACTCAACAGCACCGCCAGTGGCGTCTTCAGCGCATGCCCGAGGTTGCCCAGGGCATTGCGCGAACGCTTGAGGCTGTCTTCGGTGTGCGCCAACAAATGGTTGATCTGCGCCACCAAGGGCTCCAGCTCCAGCGGCACTTGAGCGTCCAGTTGCGAACGTTGCGCCTGTTGCAACTGCGCAATCTGCTCGCGGGCATTTTCCAGCGGTCGCAAGGCACGCCGCACGGTGACGCGCTGCAACACCAGAATCAGCAGCAACCCCGTCAGCCCCAACCCAAGCCCGATCTGGCGCATGCGTTGGAAGCTCTCGCGCACCGGGGTGTAGTCCTGCGCCACGCTGATGGAAATCGACTGCCCCAACCGCCGGTAGTCCGCGCGCAAGACCAGTAATTGCTGGCCTTCCGGCCCCAGTTGCAGGTTGCTGTGCAGCCCGGAATGATCAAGCAGCGGTAATTCCTGATCCCACAGCGAACGTGAGCGCCAGTGGTTGTCGGCGAAGTCGATATGAAAATAATGCCCGGAAAACGGTCGCTGATAAGCCGGTGACAGACGTCGTTCGTCCAGTTGCAAACCCTGCGGACCCCGCACCAACGCCATCAGCACGTTTTCACTGTCGTTGCGCAGCCCGGCTTCCAGATACCGCTGCAAACCCATTTCAAACAACCACAGACTGGTTTGCGCCAGCACCAGCCCTACGATCACCATGACGCTGATCAGCCCCAGGCTCAAACGACGCTGAATCGACTTCACTGAGCCTGCCCACCGAACCGGTAACCCTGACCGCGCCGGGTTTCAATCACGCTGCGGCCGAGTTTGCGGCGCAGGTGGTTGACGTGAACTTCCAGCACGTTCGAGTCGCGCTCGGTTTCACCGTCGTAGAGGTGTTCAGCGAGGTGGCTTTTGGAAAGGATCAGCTGCGGGTGCAGCATGAAATAGCGCAACAGGCGAAACTCGGCAGCGGTCAGCTGAATCTCGGCGCCATCGCGAATCACGCATTGGCGGCCCTCGTCCAGCTGCAATCCGGCGGCCTTGAGCGTCGGTTGATTGGCCTGGCCGTGGGAGCGCCGTAGCAGTGCTTGAATCCGCAGGTGCAACTCTTCCGGGTGAAACGGTTTGCTCAGGTAGTCATCGGCACCGGCCTTGAGCCCTTCGATACGCTCAGCCCAGGAGTCGCGTGCGGTCAGCACCAACACCGGCGTGGCCAGGCCACCCGTACGCCATTGGCTGAGCACCTCAAGCCCCGGCAACCCAGGCAGCCCGAGATCGAGAATGATCAGGTCATAGGGTTCAGAGCGGCCCTGATACAGCGCATCGCGGCCATCGGCCAACCAGTCGACGGCGTAGCCCTGGCGATCGAGCCCGGCCATCACTTCGTCGGCCAGCGGTACATGGTCTTCCACCAGCAGCAGGCGCATCAGTCATCTTCCTTGTCTTTGATCAAGCGCCCGGTGGCGGCGTCCAGATCCAGATCACGCACCACGCCGTCGGCAGTCAGCAACTCGACTTCGTAGAGGTAAACGTCGTGCTTTTCTTCAAGCCCGGCTTCCAGCAATTTAGCGCCGGGGTAGCGGTCCATGGCCTGCTGCAATAGCTGCTCAAGCGGCAGAATCACCCCTTGCTGACGCAGGCGCAGGGCTTCGTCCTGATCCAGGTCGCGGGCCACCACCACCGAGCAAAATGCCAGAAGCGTCAGGGTCGCCAGACCATAAGTGCGCAGATTAACCTTCATTACGTATCCTGAGCATGGAGTGCCTGCGTATTCTTCATGGATTCCCCGGGGAGTCACCCTAGCCACATGAACTTAACTGAAACTGAATTGCCATCATCGAGTTCCTACAAAAAATTGAGACCGGTATGACCGCTATCCACATCAAATTCTCCGCCCTGACCCTCAAGGCCGGCCCACGGGCGTTGACGCGGATTCGCAATAACGGCTTGAGCGCCCTGGATGTCGGCACACTGCCCGGTGCCGCCGGCGGACCGAAAGCGTTGGGAATTCAAGGTCTGGACCTGGCGCTGTTCGGCGAATGGCTACCGGCCGCACCGCGCGAGCGCTCGTTGATCGGCGCTTCGGTCGGTTCCTGGCGCTTCGCCAGTGCCTGTTTGCCGGACGCCGCCGAAGGCATCAGGCGTCTCGGTGAGCTGTACAACGCCCAGAGTTTTTCCAAGGGTGTGAGCATGGCGCAGATCAGCCAGCGTTCGCAGCGCATGCTGCATGACTTGCTCGACGGCCGCGATGCGCTGCTGCTCGGCAACCCGCTGTATCGGCTGAACATCATGCTGGTGAAAAGCCACGGTCTGCTCGCCGACGATCATCGCGGGCGGCTCGGGCTTGGCTTGTCGTCGGTGATTGCCGACAACCTGCGTGGGCGTTCACGGTTGTCGCGGCACTTTGAACGGCTGATCGTCCATGACCCTCGTCTGGCGCCACCGCTCAACGCGCTGAACGACTTCCCGTCGCGTTTCGTCCCGCTCAATGCCGGCAACTTACGCCAAGCCTTGCTCGCGTCGGGTTCGATCCCGATGGTCATGGAAGGCGTGCGCGACCTGCCCGGCGCTGGCGCGGGGACTTATCGCGATGGCGGTTTGCTGGATTACCACCTCGACTTGCCGTACAGCGGTGATGACATCGTGATCTACCCACACTTCACCGATCGGGTGATTCCCGGCTGGTTCGACAAAACCCTGCCATGGCGACGCGGCAATCCGGGGCGCTTGCAGAACGTGCTGTTGGTGGCGCCGTCAAAGGCGTACCTGTCGCGCCTGCCCTACGGCAAGTTGCCCGACCGGAACGACTTCAAGCGCTTCATGGGTGACCCGACCAGCCGCCAGAAATACTGGAAAACCGCCATGGACGAGAGCCAGCGGCTCGGTGACGAGTTCCTCGAACTCAGCGCCAGCGGACGTTTGGGCGAGCAGCTGTTGACCCTTTAGTCAGTGTTTTCCCGCAACCCGGAACCCAAACTGTTAAACTCGCGACCTGCCCCATCGCTGTGGGCGATAGCCACCTGACAGAGCTCAAACCACTGTGGAAATCTTCAAAGAGTTTACCTTCGAATCCGCCCACCGCCTGCCCCACGTCCCGGAAGGCCACAAGTGCGGCCGCCTGCACGGTCACTCGTTCAAAGTGGCGATTCACCTGAGCGGCGACCTCGATCCACACACCGGCTGGATCCGCGACTTCTCGGAAATCAAGGCGATCTTCAAGCCGCTGTATGAGCGTTTGGATCATAACTATTTGAATGACATTCCAGGCCTGGAGAATCCGACCAGTGAAGTGTTGGCGAAGTGGATCTGGAACGAGTTAAAGCCATTGCTGCCGGAACTCAGTGCGATTCGGATTCATGAGACTTGCACCAGCGGGTGCATCTACCACGGCGAATAAGCCTGGGGATCAAAAAAACCACCGAGACCGGTGGTTTTTTTATGCCTATGATTCAGGCATTCACTCGCGCTATCGATCGAGAAAAGGACCTGCCCCACATGCACATCATCAACGCCCGCCTGCGCAACTATGAAGGCCTGCATGAGTTGCACCTGGAAAACGGCCTGATCGCCAACATTGCCCGTCAAACCGAGGCGCCAACCCTCGGCCCCGAAGACCTCGACGCGGGCGGCAACCTCGTTGTACCGCCCTTCGTCGAGCCGCACATTCACCTCGACGCGACGCTGACCGCCGGTGAACCGCGCTGGAACATGAGCGGCACGTTGTTCGAAGGCATCGAATGCTGGGGCGAGCGCAAGGCGACCATCACTGCGGACGACACCAAAACCCGCGCCAAAAAGACCATCAATGCCCTCGCCGCCCACGGCATTCAGCATGTGCGCACCCACGTCGATGTCACCGACCCGCAGCTGACCGCGCTCAAGGCGATGCTTGAAGTGCGCGAAGAGAGTCGACACCTGATCGACCTGCAAATCGTCGCCTTCCCCCAGGAAGGCATCGAGTCCTACCGCAATGGCCGCGAATTGATGACCGAGGCCATTGCCCTGGGCGCCGATGTGGTCGGCGGCATTCCGCACTTCGAGTACACCCGCGATCAAGGTGTCAGCTCGGTGAAATTCCTGATGGACCTGGCCGAGCGCACCGGCTGCCTGGTGGATGTGCATTGCGACGAAACCGACGACCCGCATTCACGCTTTCTTGAAGTGCTGGCCGAAGAAGCCCGCAGCCGCGACATGGGTTCACGGGTGACCGCCAGCCACACCACGGCCATGGGCTCCTACGACAACGCCTACTGCGCCAAGCTCTTTCGCCTGCTCGGGCACTCGGGGATCAGTTTTGTCTCCTGCCCGACCGAAAGCATTCACCTCCAAGGGCGCTTCGACAACTTTCCGAAACGCCGTGGCGTCACCCGGGTGAACGAGTTGCTGGAAGCCGGAATGAACGTATGTTTCGGTCAGGACTCAATCGTCGATCCGTGGTATCCGTTGGGTAACGGCAACATCCTGCGGGTGCTCGAAGCGGGCCTGCACATCTGCCACATGCTCGGTTACCGCAATTTGCAAACTGCGCTGGACCTGGTGACCGACAACAGCGCCAAAGCCATGGCCCTGGGTGATCGTTACGGGCTGGAGCCGGGACGTCCGGCCAACTTGCTGATTCTCTCGGCCGACAGCGATTACGAGGTGATCCGCAGCCAGGGCTTGCCGCTGTACTCGATTCGCGCCGGGAAGGTGTTGATGAAGCGGCAGATGCCGGTGGTGGAGCTTTTCGGCTGACCGGGCTGACGCCATCGCGAGCAAGCTCGCTCCCACACAGGATCTGTGTCAGTCACAATTATTGTGGTCGTCGCAGTTCACCTGTGGGAGCGAGCTTGCTCCGGGCGGCGATCCGACGATGGCGATCTGACCGGCAACGCATCATCAGAGCATCAATCGCGCCGTACCAAACAAACTGACCCGACTCAGTTCACCGTCCTGCTCTTCGAGCAAAACCGGCGCCGTACCACCGGGCATCACCACCGCCACAGTCCCTGTCGTCACCCAACCCACACGCCACGCCGCGCAGGCCACCGCGCTGGCACTGGTGCCGGAAGATGCGGTCGGGCCTTCGCCGCGTTCGAAGACCCGAGCCACAATGCGATTCCCGGACTCCAGCATCGCCCATTGCAGATTGACGCCCGCCGGACAAGGCCCGCCAGACCCGGTCGGTGGCGCGAAAGCGATGCGCGTCAGGTGGGCCGACAACTCGGGCTCGCGCATCTGCTCATTGCTCGGCAACGCATCGGCATCCGCCACCAGGGTCACACAATGGGGATTACCGACCCGCACAAACTGGCTGTAACCCCATTGCCGATTCAGCCGCGCGAGCATCGGCACATGGCTCAACTCACGTTGATTCAACGTCCGCGCCTCGACCGCCTGAGCCCCCACCGCCTCCGGCCCGAAAGCCGGTTTGCCAAGGTCCAGCCAGAAACCTTGCACGCCCTCCACCTGTGCTGACTCTACCGAGGTCTCGACCGGCGACAACGCATCGCGCTTGTCGTGGTGAACCTTGAGCAGGCAACGCCCCTGCGCTGGCATCAAGCCCTGCTCGGTCAGCGCCTGGGCAAAAATCGTCAGGCCGTTGCCACTGCGCTCGGCCAGGGAGCCGTCGGTGTTGACGATCAACAGGTCAAACGGTGGCGCGGCCTGAAACGGACCGACCAGCAAGCCATCAGAACGGTGCTCCTTGGCTCCGGCCGGTTGGGTGCCGGGGGCCCAACTGCAAATGGCTTCCACCGCAGACAGAGCCCAGTCGGAACGGCTTTGCGCCGACTGGCTGGCGTCCTCCGGCAGATCGATACCGCGCTGGCGCAGATCGTGTGGGCTGACAACAGCGTAGATGTTGCCGCGGGCATCGAAAAGCGACGTCATGGACAGGTCCTGAGTAAGGTCTGGAACACGCCGCTACTGTAAGCGCTGGCGACTCGAATCACACGCGCAGAACCTCAAGGGCGCTCAAAAACGCAACGGGGCACCCGTGGCAAGTCACTGAAACCGACGAGTGGCCGAAAAAATCAATTGTCAGAAAATATTACCTACGTCATATTACGTCCGTAATAACGACTGATATCCCATAGGGGATTGCCATGACCAACCTGAACGCCGTTGATCCTTCCCTTGCCGTGCAACCTGTGCGCCCACCTTTGCTCAAGCGCTTACTGCTCACCGTTGCGGGCCTCGTGGCCTTGGTGCTGATCGCGATCTACGCAGCGCACTGGTGGACCAGCGGCCGCTTCATCGAAGAAACCGACGACGCCTACATCGGTGGCGACGTGACGGTGATCGGGCCAAAGGTCGCAGGCTATGTCGAAGAAGTGCTGGTGACCGACAACCAGCGCGTCAAGGCTGGCGACCTGCTGATACGCCTCGATTCACGCGACTATCGCGCCAGCCTGGCCAAGGCCGAAGGCGCCGTTGCCGCGGAGGAAGCGCTGCTGGCCAACCTCGATGCCACAGAGCAATTGCAACACGCGGTGATCGGTCAGGCGCGTGCCGGGATTGATGCCGCAGGCGCGGAAACCGCCCGTTCGCGGGATGACAATGCCCGCTACAAACAACTGGTCGGCAGTAATGCGGTGTCGGTAGAAAGTGCGCAACGCGCCGATGCCACCTTCAAGACTGCTCAGGCGCTGAGTGCCCGGGCACAAGCCGAGTTGCTCGCGACGCAACGGCAGCTGGACGTGATCGCAACCCACAAGCAACAAGCCAAAGCGGCGTTGATGCAGGCGCGTGCCGAACGTGACCTGGCCCAGCTGAACCTCGGTTACACCGAACTGCGCGCGCCGGTCGACGGGGTGATCGGCAACCGCCGGGCGCGGGTTGGCGCCTATGCCCAGGCCGGCTCGCAATTGCTCTCGGTGGTGCCGGCCAGCGGATTGTGGGTCGATGCCAATTTCAAGGAAGATCAGCTGGCGCACATGGTGCCCGGCCAACGCGTGAGCATTCATGCCGACGTGCTTTCGGGTCGCGAATTCCATGGTCATCTGGACAGCCTGGCACCGGCCACTGGCGCGCAGTTCAGCGTGCTGCCACCGGAAAACGCCACCGGCAACTTCACCAAAATCGTCCAGCGGGTGCCGGTGCGGATCCTCCTTGATCCGGCCGACGGCGTACTCGGCCAGTTGCGTCCAGGGCTGTCGGTGACTGCATCGGTGGACACCAAAACCGCGCCCAAGGAACCGACAGTTGCCGTCGCCCAGGCCAGCGCACCATGAGCCGCGCCCTCACCGCCCAGGCCCAACCGTTCGATGCCGCGAACATGGCGACAGCGACCAAGGTATTTGCCTTCGCCACGATGTGCATCGGCATGTTCATCGCGCTGCTGGATATCCAGATTGTTTCGGCCTCGCTGCGTGACATCGGCGGTGGGCTCTCGGCCGGCACCGACGAAACCGCCTGGGTGCAGACCAGCTACCTGATAGCCGAAATCATCGTAATTCCGCTGTCGGGTTGGTTGTCGCGGGTGTTTTCCACCCGTTGGCTGTTCTGCGTTTCGGCGGTCGGCTTCACCTTGGCCAGCCTGCTCTGCGGCGCGGCCTGGAACATCCAGAGCATGATCACCTTCCGTGCGCTGCAAGGTTTTCTCGGCGGCTCGATGATCCCGCTGGTGTTCACCACCGCGTTCTTTTTCTTCACCGGCAAACAACGGGTCATCGCCGCCGCGACCATTGGTGCGGTGGCCTCATTGGCGCCGACCCTCGGGCCGGTGATTGGCGGCTGGATCACCGACGTGTCGTCCTGGCACTGGTTGTTTTACATCAACCTGGTGCCGGGGATTTTCGTCGCCATTGCGGTGCCGATGCTGGTGAAAATCGACCAGCCGGAACTGTCTCTGCTCAAGGGCGCGGATTACCTGAGTATGGTCTTCATGGCGCTGTTTCTCGGTTGCCTGGAGTACACCCTGGAAGAAGGTCCGCGCTGGAACTGGTTCAGCGATCAGACGATTCTGACCACTGCGTGGATCTCCGGGCTGGCGGGCCTGGCCTTCATCGGCCGGAGCTTGCACGTGGCCAACCCGATCGTTGATCTGCGGGCGCTGAAAGACCGCAACTTTGCCCTCGGCTGCTTCTTTTCATTCGTCACCGGGATCGGCCTGTTCGCGACCATTTACCTGACGCCGCTGTTTCTCGGCCGGGTACGCGGTTATGGCGCACTGGACATTGGTCTGGCGGTGTTTTCCACCGGGGTGTTCCAGATCATGGCGATTCCGCTGTATGCCTTTCTGGCCAACCGCGTCGACCTGCGCTGGATCATGATGACCGGCCTTGGGCTGTTCGCGTTATCGATGTGGGATTTCAGCCCGATCACCCATGACTGGGGGGCCAGGGAATTGATACTGCCGCAAGCCTTGCGCGGGATAGCCCAGCAATTGGCGGTGCCGCCGGCCGTCACGCTGACCCTTGGCGGGCTGGCCCCGGCGCGGTTGAAGCATGCGTCGGGGTTGTTCAATCTGATGCGCAACCTCGGTGGTGCGATCGGCATCGCCGCCTGCGCAACGATCCTCAATGACCGCACCAACCTGCATTTCACGCGACTGGCCGAGCACCTGAACAGCAGCAATGAAGCCCTGAACCAGTGGCTATCACAGGTCGGCAGCAACTTCGCCGCCCTGGGTCAGAACGGCGACGCGGGCGTCACTGCCAGCCTGCACCAACTGTGGCTGCTGACCTACCGCGAAGCCCAGACGCAAACCTATGGCGACGCATTCCTGATGATCATGGTCTGCTTCATCATCGCGACGCTGATGGTGCCCTTGATGCGCAAAGTGCAACCACCGGCCGCGCCGTCAGCAGACGCCCATTGATCCCGACTCAGGCCTGGAGCATTCAGCGTCAATCAGAACACGTGTGCCATCACCAAACGGGTTGCAGCAGCCAGCACATCACGACGCGCTTCGGCGTCCTTTTGATGTTGGGTGAAGTAAACCGCGAGCACGACGGGCGCACCCTGCTGCGGCCAAAGCACCGCCACATCGTTGGTAGTGCCGTAGTCGCCGCTACCGGTTTTATCACCGACGACCCAACCCGCCGGCGTACCGGCTCGAATGCTCGCATCGCCGGTGGTATTGCCCTTGAGCCAGGTCGCCAACTGCTCCCTTTGCGCCGCCGCCAGTGCATCACCCAGCACCACTTTCTGCACACTCGCGGCCATTGCAGCGGGTGTGGTGGTGTCACGAGGATCACCGGGAATGGCGGTGTTTAACTCCGGCTCCCAACGATCAAGACGAAACGCCGGGTCACTCAGCCGCTTGGCAAATTGGTTAACCCCTGCCACGCCACCCAACACCTTGATCAACAAATTGGCAGCGGTGTTATCGCTGTATTGCAACGTGGCGGCACACAACTGCGCAACGCTCATACCCTGTTTCAGGTTCTGTTTAGCGATCGGTGCGTAAGACAGCAAGTCGGCTTCGCCATACGCGACAGGTTTGTCGAGCAACCCAGGTTCGGCCATGCTTTTGTGCAACACCGCTGCAGCCAGCATCAACTTGAACGTGCTGCAAAACGGAAAGCGCTCCCCGCCCCGATACTGAAACTCGTGGCCTGTGGCAGTGTTGATCAAGGCAACGCCCAGCCGACCTTTTGCACTGTTCTCCAACTCGGCGAGTTGCTTGTAAAGCTCGGCCAGTGGTTTATCCGGGGATGAAGCGCTTGCCCAGACTGGGCACACCAGAGTGATCAACGGCAGTGTCAGGCCTGCCTTCAACAATGAACGTCGCGAGGGTGAATACTTCATGCCGTGCCTCGTAAAAAATCCAAATGACAGGCGGACTCGATCTGCAATCGGTGCCCTGCCCCTCAGCAAACTTCTGAATACACAGCCGCGTCGGGACAGCCTTCCATCGACAACACCATCGTGCGATTTCGACCAAAATTTTTGGCCTGGTACATCGCTGCATCTGCCCGCTCAATGAACACTTCGATGCTGTCCCCGTCTTTGGGTACAAACGCAAAACAGCCCAGACTCACCGTCAAATGCCCCGAGGGCGCGCCGGAATGGATGATGTGCTTGTCCTTGACGCTGTGGCGGATCTGCTCAGCAATCGTAAAGGCACCGTGAATGTCAGTATCGGGCAACAGCACCGCGAACTCTTCACCGCCGTAACGCACCGCCAGATCGGACTTGCGGTGACAACAACTTTTCACCACTCGCGCCACTTCTGCCAGGCACTGATCCCCCGCCACATGACCGTAGGTGTCGTTGTAGCGTTTGAAAAAATCGATATCGAGCATGATCAGGCTCAACGAACTCTGTTGACGGGCACCGCGTGCGAACTCAATGTCCAGCGCCCGTTCGAACAGTCGACGATTCGCCAACCCGGTCAGGCTGTCGTGAGTCGCGATCACTTCCAGCCGCTCTTGCGCGGTCCGCAAATCCGCCTCGATGAGTTCACCATTGCGAACCTGCAGCACAAACACCCAACCGAACAAGCCAACACCCAGTACCACCAGGGCGACGATGACACTGGATTGATAGGCGTTGGCGTACCACCCCCGAAGAATCGTTTCTTCCGGGGTCGCCGCCGCAACCACCAGCGGGTAGGCATCCAGCCGACGATAGCTGTAAAGGCGAACCACACCGTCCAGCACCGAACGGATCATTACATTGCCGGAGGTGGCATGGGGCAAGTGCTGCTGGAAAATATCCCCATGCGCCACTGACTCGCCTATTCGCGACGCATCAAACGGCCGCCTGGCCAGCAACGTCCCGTCCGACAACACCAGAGACATCACCCCGTTGTCATCGAGACTGAAGCTTTTGAAGAACTGATCGAAGTACGCCAGCTTGATCCCGGCCATCAGCACGCCCTGGAACTCGCCGTGCTGGTCATTCACCCGCCGGGAAATCGGAATGATCCACTCACCGTTCTGCCGGCTATGAATCGCCGGCCCAATGTGCGCGAGCAACGTGGGATTCTGCTGATGGAACGTGAAGTAGTCGCGATCAGCCACACCCCCGCGACGCGGCAGGTCATCAAACGATGTCACCACCCACTGCCCGTTTTTATCGAACAGAAACAGCCCGTGCAACTGCTCAAGCGCCTGCACCCGCCGCGCAAAGGTCCGCTGCAACCGCGGGTTCTGCACCACGCCAAAACCGTCCTCCTGAATCCAGTCGACCAGGCTGGTCATCACCAGATCCGCGCTCAAAAACGTGTCCTGCGCCTGCTGCGCCATCGCCCGCGTCAGGTTCGCCGACGCCACCTCAGCCAATGACAAATCGTGGCGCCGGGACTGCTCCAGTTGCAGGTAAAGCAAGCCACACAAGCACAGGCAAATCGCCGCAACAAACATCACCGCAGCTTTGCGCAGAGGCAAGCGTTTAAGAGGGCCGCCGGGGGGATTATGAGGGTCGTGAATGGGGGTAGGCAAAAGCATCATCCTTGAAGGGTAAGGCATGAGCAAAAGCCCAGATCCCTTAATGCCGGGGAGCTTAGCTTACGAGGGTGATGAGGGGCAAATAACGGCGCGAGTCATAAATTCGCGGCCCTTTCTCCTGTATTGTTCAACGCATTCGTCGATGCTCATTTGAAACATCAATGCTCCCCACCGATACAGCCCTGTGAACGTCCACACCCAATGAAATACAAAGACAGCACCGCATCGCTGGACACCGCCAAAAAGATTCTCAAGGTGAACCACGCCGGAGAATTTGGCGCCATCAACATTTACCGATCGCAGATCTTTGTATCCCGCCTGCTGCGCAAAGACTACGTGCCCCTTCTGGAAAGCTTCATGGAAGACGAAAAACGTCACATGAACCTGTTCTGGGAAGAGATACAGCGCCGCAATGGCATCAAGTGCAAGAGCTACTGGCTCTGCGGCGCCGGGGGCTGGTTCATGGGTTTTATCTCGGCGCTACTCGGGAAAAGCGGCGTCATGGCCTGCACCTGGGCCGTGGAGTCGGTTGTGGTGGGCCATCTGAAAAATCAGCTCTCCTACCTTGAAAGCCGAAACGATTCGGCGGCCTGGAAAACAGTCCAGTCGATTCTGGAAGATGAGGAAAACCATCGCGATACCGGCCGAATCGAAGGCGGCAGCGCGCTGCTGTATGGGCCGTTCAGATGGATGATCAGTTTGTTTACGGAAGGTGTTATTCGGTTTGGGATGCGGTAAAAACAGAACTACCCTAGAACCGCCCACACAAGCCAATCCAAGGAGGAAAAGCATGAGCACTCTGAACCACCCGACAACCATCGACACCGTTGTGTTCGACCTCGGTAACGTCCTCATTCACTGGAATCCAAGAAACCTTTACCGAAAGATCTTCGGTGATGACGTACAGGCCATGGAGACGTTTCTTTCAGAGGTCTGCCCTCCCGAGTGGAACGAGCGCCAGGACGCTGGCCGGTCCTGGCAGGAAGGGATCGACGAAGCCATCGCACGGCACCCGTCACAAGAGGCGCTGATTCGTGCCTACCGCGAGCGCTGGGAAGAGACACTCGGCGGCGTACTGGACGAAACCGTGCTGGTCCTGAATGAACTGCACGCCAAGGGTTTCCGCCTGCTGGCCCTGACAAACTGGTCCGCCGAAACCTTCCCGATTGCCCTTGAGCGCTTTCCCTTTCTGCACACGTTCGAGGGCATCCTCGTCTCTGGCGCCGAAGGCATCATCAAGCCTGCCCCAGCGATCTTCCAACTAATGAAATCTCGCTACCAGTTCGAAGGCCACCATGCGGTGTTTATCGACGACCACGCGCCGAACATCGAAGGCGCACGCCGGGAAGGCTTCAACGCGCTGCAGTTCACCAGTGCGGCACAACTGCGCAAAGACCTGGCGGCACTGGGTTTGCCCGTGCAGGCCCTGAGTGAGCCGGCATAACGAACCGACAAGCCACACATTATCAGCGCAACGAACACACAAAAATGGGCGACCGAAGTCGCCCATTTTTTATGCCAATAAACCTACAACGATCCCCATCAACGCATTGGCGGAACCCGAATATCCCCCGCCCGACACTGACTCTTCACGCCCTTGCCACAAGACCCGAATGACAAGTCCTTACCCAGGCATACTCGCACTTCCGACAACTCAGGTCCGTTGCAGACAATCGCGATGCCATTCTCGGGAATCCCGGGATTGCTCTGACGGAACATCTGCGCAATTTCCTGCGCCGGGAAGTAGATCTCGGTGCTCAAGGGTTTCAGCTTGTCCGGGATCTTCACCGCGCCAACCGCCTTGTCCGCCACATCCAGATAACCCGAGGCGCCGAGGCCGCTGCAGGTGCCGTGCTTTGACCATTCATGCTGAAGCAATTTTGGCGTCACAAACAACGTCAGCCCTTGTTTCTGCTCCGCTGGCGACAAAGGCACCATCGGCAGACAAGACTCCGGCCAACCGCCCTTGGCGTACTGCGGCCAGAGACCGTGCAGCACAAAGCCGTAGCCTTTGCCTGAGCATTGCGGATTGTTCTGGTGGGTCAGGCAAAACGTCGGCGACCAGGACAGTGTCAGCAAGTAATAATCAAACACCCCCGCCACCGACTCGGTCTGCTGCTTATCGCGATGGGACCGAGCGTCGCTCATGCCCACGCTGCCAATCGTCAGCGCAAACAGCGCGACCAGTGCATACAGTTTTTTCATTAACCCTCTCCTTTGGGACAGATCGGTTGATCGTTCTCGGCGTGGTGAACCTGTCATTGCCGCGGATTCTAACTGGCCATTACCCGCTCAGGTGAAGTACCTTGAAATCGCTACGATCACACTGACGTCACGATAGGACATCGAAATGAGTAAGGCAGATGAGCTCGCCGCGAAACTGAAGCAAAAACAGCAAACCCGTGCTGACGCCGAAGCCTGCGCAGATACGGCGATTGAACATTGGCCGATACAGGTCTATGAGATGTACCACCAGCTTGAGGCATGGCTGGAGCCGCTGATTGAAGCCGGTTTGAACATTCGCCGAGTCCCCACACACGTTATCGAAAACCTCCCTTCCGGCGAGACCTTCAACTACGCCATCGACAAACTGCTGATCGAGGGTAACCACAACAGCATCACCCTCGACCCGATTGCTCGCTTCATCATTGGTGGCATGGGCCGTGTCGATGTCCTCGCCAAAGGCAAAGAACTGTATTTGCGCCGGACCGAGACCGAACACGGTGAAGCGCAGTGGCAGATCCAGAGCATCCCGCGTACCGGACAACCACGGCCGGAGCCGGTCGAGCTCAGTGAAGACAACTTTCTCTCGGTGATACAGGAAGGCCTGGATCTCTAAAGCCGAGAGCAACGCGGGGAAGAAGTGTGGTATGTCACCCTTCCCTGCCAAACAAAAAAATGGGCGACCTTGCGAGGTCGCCCATTTTCGTTACGGCTATCAGAGCTGAGCGTGCAAGCGTCGCCCCACCACATCCATCAAATCACAGCCATCGCGTAGCGGAATCGCCAACACCCGCGCAAAGTCCTGCAACAGCAACGCATCACGGCCGAGCCCCTCGCCCAGGGAAAGTGTTTCCAGCAATTGCGTCACACAGCGAATGCGATACGCCGCCGTGTCGTGCAGCACATCGACCGGCGCTTCCGTGTCGATCAGCAAAGATGGGATTGTGCAGTCAATGCCGGTGATCGGCATGTATCGAGCCATGGCAGAACCTCCAGTGAATGAACCAGCGTGAGCACTCAGTGACGAGCCGCGGACGAAACCCCGGACGCCGAGTCCGGCGTGTCGAAATGCTCCAGCGCCCGGTTCACCAACAACTCACTGAGTACCACCAACTGCTGCATCGCCAACGCCACATGGCGCCGCGAACCTTCGAGCTCGAAGGCCAGGTCGGTGGTCATGGCGTTGAGGGACGCGAGGGTTTCGGAGGCGTGGATCAATAGGGTTTCGGTGTCGACGTTGGGGGCGATGGTGAAGACGTGGTTGGTGGGGTCGGAAACGGCTGCGGTTTCGGGGGGATTGGGGGTGATCTTTTTCATGGGTGAAGCTCCTTTAGCATTTATGGGTGCTTGGGCTCCTTTAGCTACAAAACGGACTTCCACATCCGACCGCTGATTTTTCAGCGGCGGGGGAAGGTTATCTGGCTGGGTGATAGGGCACAAGTTCACAGAAAGCGCTGTGACTTGCAGGAAATGTCCGAAGAAAACTAAAGCAATAGCTACATTGCAATGTGACTGCAACAACGGGACTGTCAGATTTTTTGTGTGCGGGCCGGTAACGGCCTGCCGTTAGGCAGGCCTTTATTTCACCAGGTCGGCCTG
>NZ_JBXAOB010000016.1:0-136559 GCF_058802345.1 Pseudomonas sp. GW822-FHT02D10 | reverse complement strand
CGCCCCGGCCCGACGAAAATCCACGGCAACCGCCTGTTGCTGCAAGGCGACCGCCATTACGACTACGACGCCTTCGGCAACCTGATCTTTGAGCGCCGGGGTACCGGGCAGAAACTCGTCACCGAATACCGTTACGACTGCCAGCACCGGCTGATCAGCGTCACGCCGCCGGATGGCAGAACCGCCAGCTACCGCTACGACGCCTTCGGCCGTCGCATCGCCAAAACCGTTGATGGCCACACCACCGAGTTCTTCTGGCAAGGCGACAACCTCGTCGCCGAAAGCAGCAAAGAACACTACCGCAGCTACCTCTACGAACCCGGCAGCTTCCGCCCATTGGCGATGCTCGACGGCAAAGGCCCGCGCAAGGCCTGCCCGTTCTACTACCAACTCGACCACCTCGGTACACCGCAGGAACTGACGGATTACGGTGGCGAAATCGTCTGGTCCGCGACCTACAAGGCCTACGGAAAACTCGCCAGCCTGAAGCACTTCGGCGAAGAGCAACTTGAGCAACCGTTGCGCTTTCAGGGACAGTACTTCGATGCTGAAAGTGGCCTGCACTACAACCGGCATCGCTACTACAATCCGGACATTGGCCGGTACCTGACACCGGACCCGATCAAGTTGGCGGGCGGGATCAACGGGTACCAGTACACCCCGAACCCGACGGGGTGGGTTGATCCGTTGGGGTTGAGCGGAAATTGTCCGCCGCCGAACAAGCCAGGTTGTAAGGCGCCGGATGATGTGGGTGGCGCTAAGGTTGATGAGGGTGAGCCGCCGCTGCCGAAGCTGACGGGTGAGGAGCGGCGAGAGAGGATTGAGGTTCTTAAGGAGGAGGTTGCTAAGCGTTGGGTTGAGCGTTTTGAGGCTAAGTACCCTGGAATGCACTCCATCGGTAAGCATAGTGTCGAGGTTCCTGATGCGGTAATTCGACAACGTGCAATAGATGGGACCGATCCTATAACCAAAAAGAAATCAAAAAAAGGGGGGAACTTGAGCTCTCAGTATAAAAGTTGGAATTTACAGATGCATACGTTGAATGATGATATGACGAGGGTTGTTAGAGGTCTGCCCCAATTTACTGGGGTTGATGTAAATGATAATCCGATTGTTCGGCGTGAAAATAAAAATGTGGGGAGGGGTTATAAACCCAATAAAAAAGACTCTCAAAATCCTCGTCTTATGGAGTCAATGCATGGCTCTGAGACGAAATTTAGTCAAGGAAAAAATCCTGTGCCATTTACGTCACACCCGGTGGATATAAAATGATCAAGCATCCGTTCATAGATGTTGAGTACCAACCTACTGTTCGCGGGATAATTGGGGTGTTTGATATATATGATCGGGAGCATACTCTTGGTCTAGAACTCGAAAAATACAACGTTAATATTTCTGCTGATAGAAGAGTGCTCACGAAAAAATATATCGTAGAAAGCTACGATTATTTAAGTTATAGGCATAAATTTTTACTGGTTGCTGTGCTTGAGGCTGCACTGCAAGACGAATCATATGATTTTCAGGCATTGCTAGAGCATGACTGCGAAAGCACCAACCGATTCCCGGATTACTGGGATGAGATGGAAGATCCCAGGGCGTTTTTTGAAGATATTTACAGTGTTCTGTGTGAGGAGTGGAAAGATCAGTTGTTCAAAGCAAGTCAAGAAGAGCGGTCTAATTGGTGAGGTGGGCTTTACGGAGTAAGTCTCGAAGAACGTTCGATAATTTTTATGCATCTGTAAGGCGTGAGATTTTCGTGTCAGTGATAAAGGATTTACGGAGGGTTCTATGTCTGAAGATATAACGCGGGAGTTGATTGTTCAATGGGCATATGACGAGGTTGTTATTGACTTGTATGAAAGCGACGACGATGGCGATGCTGCGATTTTTCAAAACGCAGTCATGGAGGTTTTGCAGGTAAAGGGTTTGCTGGAGTTGGCGGCAGATTCAAAGTGTCCGAGTAGGTTGTATTTTGCTAACTTGCTGGCTAACTCTTTCTTGTGGATGTTTAGGCGTGGTGTCAATTTGCCGTTTCATTTTTCTCGATTTCGCGGAGTTATGTCGAAATACGAGTATAGGCAAGAGGGTGAGAGGCGAGAAAACGAGATATATGAGCTTTGCTTGGTTCTAGATAGTTTGCGAACTGTTGATGATCCTGCAATTCAGTCGCTTTATAAGCAGATTCTTGATTTTAGACATGATCGTACTTCGAGTGATTCGAAATTTTATTATGAGTGCTGGGCTAAGCTTGATCTGGGTTTGTTTGAGTCTAAATGATCGCTCCCACTTTGCGTGGGAGCGAGCATCAATACCGGTTTCCCGACAGAGGTTAAGTGATGCTGCGCGATCCTTTTCTTAATGAAGAGTTTGAGCCCGATCTGATGTGGTTCATTGGTGTTTTCGGTGTGTACGATCGCGAAGAAACCCTAGGTGCAGAACTTGAGGTGTATAACCCTGATAATGCGATCGATAGGGTGGTATTGATCAGTAAGTACAGCCTGAATTTAAATTATTTATCCTATCGGCATAAATTTGTACTGGTAGAGGCTCTGGCAGAAAAGTTGAGTGACCAGAGCTATGATTTTCAGAGTTTGTTTGAAATTGATGAGGAAGAAGCTGCAAGTTGGCCTCGGGGAGAGTGGTATGAATTGAAAGATCCTCGGGGTTTTCTCCAAGATGTTTATACGTTGGCTCTGGAGGCTTGGAAAAGTGATCTTCATAAAGCCAGCCTTGAAGATCAGTCCACCTGGTAACAGGTAGCGACAGGTCTACGACCGCTTCGCACTTGATCGCGGGCAAGCCTTGCTCCTACAGGCCCGCATCAATGATCGTGGTTTGTCTGCCCGCTCAGCTGTGAACCCCTGACGCTGGACGCGGTACAAGGTAAACTTCGCCTCCTTCGCAGGAGCAGCCATGAATTATCGTCACGCCTTCCACGCCGGCAATCACGCCGATGTGTTCAAACACCTGACCTTGACCCGCCTCATTGCCTTGATGTCGCGCAAGGAGCAGCCGTTTGCCTATCTCGACACCCACGCCGGCATTGGTCTGTATGACCTGCAGGGCGATCAGGCGAGCCGTACCGGTGAATACCTGGAAGGCATCGCACGCTTGTGGGGCGAGCAGGATCTGCCACCGCTGACCGCCGATTACATGCGGGTCTTGCATGAGATGAACCCGGATGGCGAGTTGCGCTACTACCCTGGCTCGCCGGAGCTGGCGCGGCGTTTGACTCGTCCGCAGGATCGGGTGCTGCTCAACGAGAAACACCCGGAAGACGGGTTGTTGCTCAAGGACAACATGAAGGGTGATCGCCGGGTCAAAGTGCACCTGGGCGAAGGCTGGCATGTGCCGCGGGCGTTGTTGCCGGTGCCGGAGAAGCGTGGGTTGATGCTGATTGATCCGCCGTTCGAGCAGCTCGATGAGATGCAGCGTTGTGCTGCGTCGCTGAAAGAAGCGATTGGCCGGATGCGCCAAACCGTGGCAGCGATCTGGTACCCGGTGAAGGATCAGCGCCTGTTGCGTCGTTTCTATCAGGACCTGGCCGGCACCGGCGCGCCGAAGCTGTTGCGCGTGGAGTTGCTGGTGCATCCGCTGGATACGCCGAACAGCCTGAACGGCTCTGGACTGGCGATTGCCAATCCGCCGTGGGGGCTGGAGGAAGAGTTGCGCGAGTTGCTGCCGTGGCTGTCGAAAAGGCTCGGCCAGACCCAGGGCGGGTGGCAGATGGATTGGTTGATTGCCGAAAGTTGAATGCTGATCAGAGAAATTAACGGCGTCTGACAGGACGCCTTCGCGGGCAAGCCCGCTCCCACAGGGTTTCTATGTCGATCACAACAGCGTGGTCAGACACAGGTCCAATGTGGGAGCGGGCTTGCCCGCGATGCTTTTCAGGCCCTGAAAATCAGATCGGGCAGGTCACGCCTGTGCCGCCAATTCCGCAATACCCCTCAGGGTTTTTCGCCAGGTATTGCTGGTGATAAGCCTCGGCAAAGTAGAACGTCGGAGCTTCTTCGATTTCGGTGGTGATGGTGCCTTTGCCAGCCTTGGTCAGTTCAGCCTGGAACACCTGCTCGCTGTGCTTGGCGGCTGCCAACTGAGTCGGGTTGGTGGCGTAGATCACCGAACGGTACTGAGTGCCGATGTCGTTGCCCTGGCGCATGCCCTGGGTCGGGTTGTGCAGTTCCCAGAACATCTTCAGCAGTTCTTCGTAGCTGACTTTTGCCGGCTCGTAGACCACCAGTACCACTTCGCTGTGACCGGTCAGGCCTGAGCAAACTTCTTCGTAAGTCGGGTTCGGGGTAAAGCCGCCTGCGTAGCCCACTGCCGTGCTGACCACGCCTTCGCGCTGCCAGAATTTGCGTTCCGCGCCCCAGAAGCAGCCAAGGCCAAAGATCGCAAAATCCACGTCGGTGACGAACGGGCCCAGCAACGGAGCGTCGTGGACGAAGTGTTTTTCGGGCACGGTCATTGGGGTTTCGCGGCCAGGCAGAGCTTGTTCTTTTGTAGGAAGCACGTTTTTGTTCACCAGAATTTCCGAGCGCAAGACCATGATCAGTCCTCTCAGTCAGATTGAAATGTAAATAGTCAGACTAGCAGTGTGCCCGAGTGTTACAGCGCTGTCAGGCGATTGGGCCACGCGGGTAGCGTTTGAGCTTCTCGATCAGCTCGGCGCCCGGGATCGGCCGGTCGAACAGGTAACCCTGGCCGACATCGCAGCGGTGGCGACGCAGGAACGCCAGCTGTTCGGCGGTTTCGATGCCTTCGGCGACCACTTTGAGCTTGAGGTTGTGGGCCATGGCGATCACGGCCGAGGTGATTTCCATGTCGTCCTGGTTGTCCGGGATTTCATGGATGAAGCTGCGATCGATCTTGATGATGTCGATCGGGAATTTCTTCAGGTAACTGAGCGACGAGTAACCGGTGCCGAAGTCGTCCATGGCCAGGGTCAGGCCCAGGCGCTTGAGTTGGTCGAGCTGCAAGTGAGTGTCTTCGGTGGCTTCCAGCAGCAGACCTTCGGTTAGCTCCAGCTCCAGCAGGTGCGCGGGCAGCTGTTCTTCCTTGAGGATGTTGGCAATCGATGACACCAGGTCCGGGTCGGAGAACTGCTTGGGTGACAGGTTGATCGCCACCTGCAAATTGCCCAGCCCGGCGGCGGTCAGCTCGATGCTCTTGCGGCACGCCTGACGGGCGATCCATTTGCCGATGGGAATGATCAGGCCGGTTTCTTCGGCGACGCTGATGAACTGATCCGGGCGGATCATGCCCTTTTCCGGATGGTTCCAGCGCAGCAGCGCTTCCATCCCCAGCAAGCGCCCGGAACGCAGGCACAGCTTGGGCTGGTAGAACACGTCCAGCTCGTTCTGGGTCAGGGCGCGGCGCAGGTTGTTTTCCACGAACAGCTTGTAGCTGGCTTCGGCGTTCAGCGCTTCGGTAAACACCTGAACCTGATGTTTGCCGTTGGCTTTGGCCTTGTGCAGCGCCAGTCCTGCGTTACGCATCAGGGTCTGCGGATCGCGGCCGTGCAACGGCGCGCAGGCCAGGCCCACGGAGCCGGTGACGCTGATCAGCTGGTTGTCGACGAACATCGGCTTATCCAGCGTCATCAGCAACTGGCTGGCGATTTGTTGGCCGACTACAAGGTTGGTGTCGTCCAGCAACACCGCGAACTCGTTACTGGCGAAACGCGCCAGGCTACCGCTTGGGCTCAGGCTGTTGCGCAGCCGACGGGCCAGGCTGATCAGCAGTTTGTCGCCGGTCTGGTGGCCGAGGCTGTCGTTGATTCGCTTGAAGTTGTCGATGTCCACCAGCAGCAGGCAGATCGGGCTGTCGCTGTCGCGGGCGAAGCGCTCGTCGAGGTTGCGGATGAACGCCGGACGGTTGCCCAGGTTGGTCAGGTTGTCGGTGTAGGCCAGGCGCTCGATACGTTGCTGGGCGAGCTTGGTCTGGGTGATGTCTTCGTAGATGCCGATGTAGTGGGTCAGCTCACGGTTGTCGCCGTAGACCTTGGAGATCGACAGCTGGCCCCAGTACGGTTCGAGGTTTTTCCGTCGGCTCTTGAATTCGCCTTGCCAGCTGTTGCTCTTGGCCAGGCTGGAGGGCGCGTCGAACAGCAGTTCGCTGAGGTTTTCCAGTGCCGGCAGTTCCGACAGCCGATGGCCGTGGACTTCTTCGGTGCTGTACTGGGTGATCGCGGTGAAGCTCGGGTTGACGTACTCGACCACGCCGTCGCAGTTGACCAGCAAAAAGGCGTTGGCACTTTGCTCGACCGCGCGCTGGAACAGGTGCAGGGCGCTGGTGGCGGTGCGGCGGTTGTGGTTGTTGATGACCTGGGCGAACTGGTCGGCCAACTCGCCGGCGAAGGCGATCTCGTCCGATAGCCAGGCGCGGGTCATGCCGGTTTGTTCAAGGCACAGCACGCCCACCACCTGGCCGTCGACGCGGATACTGGCGTCGAGCATGGCGTTGACATCACGCGGGCGCAGGCTCTCGGCCATGCTCCGGGTGCGTGGGTCGCGGATGGTGTTGTGCGCGTCGATCGCGCGGCTGGTGTGCAGGGCTTCCAGATAATCCGGGAAACTGCTGGCGTCGATCACGTCCGGTAACCAGTACTCTTGAGAGGCACGACGGTAGGCGGAAATCGGCACCAGCTTCTGACCTTCGAGGTTCCACAGGCTCGCGCAATCGATCTCGTAGATGTCGCAGGCGCTGCGGGTGATCAGTTCGGCGGCTTCTTGCAGGGAGTTACCGGTGCTGTAGCGTTGGCGGGCAAGCAGCAGGATCAAGTCCTGTTGGGCGCGCACCCGCTCCAGGTGCAGCAGTTGTTCCTGCTGGGCGCGCTGGTTCAGTTCCAGGGCAATCTGCAGGCGCGAGTTCTGGGTTTCCAGGTCCAGCGCCGGTAGCAGCGGATCATCTGTAAATAAACCGTCGACCACCAGCAGATAGCCGCGTAGCAGGTGGCGATTGTGTTGTTTGTAGGCTTCGCCCAGTTCGAGCAGGGCGAGGGAGCCTTGGGCGGTGTGCAGCGTGTAGCGGACCAGGTAATGCGGGCTGGCGGTCAATTGCTGCTGGATCGCATCGTGCAACTGATAGCGTGCTTCGGGCTCCATCAGGCTCGCGTAGGGTGAGCCGACCAGAGCGCAAAGCTCGACCGCGGGCAAACCGAACTGGCGTTCGCAATTTGGGTCAAGGAACAGCAGCGCCCAGCTTGCTTCATTCAGCCGTTCGAAACGCAGCATGCCGAGCCGCGAGGGCACAGGCAACTGCGTCACTACCTCGGCCACCATACGGCTGGCGGCATCGGGATGGCTTTTCATGGAAGAAACTCGCTTCGAAAATGCTGATCGCGCCGGGCTCGCGCCCTCTTTACTGTTGCCTGCGGCAAGGTTGCATCATGCGGCACTGACTGACAAGTAAGGATGAAGGCTAAGTGCTATAAGAATGTATCGGCGGTAGCGAGGTATTCTCCAGCAAGGGTCTGAAAGTAATGGGGTAGAGCGAAAAGATCGCAGCCTTGTAGGAGCTGCCGAAGGCTGCGATCTTTTCCAGGCTTAACGCAATTTAATGCTTGTCGATTGCAGAGGGTTGCCCTCCCGGTCGTGATAACTGACGCGAATCTGCTCTGAATCGACGATCACATGCGCGAAGTTGTCCTGGCTGACCACTTCGCTGGTCAGTTGGTGGTGATAATCGCCCGCAGCGGTCCGCACCAGTGGCTGGTCGAGTATGAAGGTCGAGGCTTTGGCGTAGGGCAGCAGTGCGCTGTTGCACAGGGGTGATGAGACGATGGTGTGAACCTCGAAGTCCGGGTCTTCGCTGTGGCTCAGGCGGCTGGTGAGTGAGCCATGAACGTCACCGGAAACGAAAATGACGTTCTTTATCTTGTGGGTTCGGATGGTTTCCAGCAGGCGCAGACGCTGCTCGGGAAAGGCTTTCCAGGCATCGTCGCCATGGTGCTTGCGGTCGGGGTAGAACATCACGCTGGTGACCACGAACTTGACCCGTGCCGGGCTGTTAATCAGCCATTTGAGCAGTGCCTGCTCCTGCTCTGGATCGAGGATGCGTCGGTCATCGGCCGAGAGATTGCGCCGGGTTCGACTGTCGGTGACGAACCATTCGATATCCCCCTCGGAAAACTGATACCAGTAATGCTTTAGTTCACGGCTTGGTTGCCCGTCGGGCAGTAGTTCGTGAGCGGGGCTATGGCTGGCCTGATATAACTCATAAGCCGTCATTGCATTTTTATAGAGGTAGTTGTCGGCTTTACTTTCGTTGGCGGGCCAGTTGTCTTCTATTTCGTGGTCATCGAGGATCATGTAAGTGGGGAGCGCGGACATCAACTTCTGAATATGCGGCTGAGAAAAGGCGCTGCGATATTTGCTGAGGATTTCCTGGTACTCCCGATCGGGGCCAATAATATTCAGGTCATCGACATAAATCTGATCGCCCGTCATCAACAGGGCGCTGATCGGGGGTGATGCTTTTTCAGCCAGTGAGTGGATAGTCGCAAAAATTCTGTCGCCCTTGGCGGGCGCCGACGGTACGCCCAGTGTCATGCGCAGGTAGCGGCATGAGCCGACGATATAGCTACGTGGTGCGGTGATTTTGCTCGACGCGGTGCGAAAGCGGTAGAACTTTTTCGGCCATTGCAATGGCAGCTCTTGTACCGTTTCCACGGTGTGCACCGGGCTCATGGTGCTGAACCAGCCGGCCTGGTATTCGAAGGTGGTATCGGGGGCGAGGTTGTTGAGTGCGATAACGTCGGACATGTCACGTGATGGCGTCAAGGCAACAAACTGACCTTTGGACCAGTGAGCATCACCGGCGCGGCGATAGCGTATTCCGGCAAATACCGGAGAGTGCTTATTGACATCACCGCGTAAAAAGATGCGTGCATGGTTAGTTGTTGTATGGCCAATAATCGGGCCGACAGTAGGTTTAAACATTTTCGAGTCCGTTCGAAGTGTCACTATGAAAGTTAGAGTGTTTTGTAAAAGCAGTTAATATGCTTTGTTGGCGCTATCCTATTGTTCGTTGGGTGATAAATATTGATGGGTAAGTGGACTTTGGCTGTGGTCTGAATAAGCCACGAAAGTAGTCTCGACTGTTATCGACAGTAGGAATACATACGGCATTTAAATGATCGCTGACGGTATCGAGACGTGGCGAGTGTTTTCCAGGCAAAAAAAGCCCCGCCAAATTGGCGGGGTTGAGGTACGAGCGTGGCGCTCGGAAAACAGGGAGCGCGAGTGGCCCTCCAGTGAAGGAGGGCCGCCCGGTCTTACAGCAGAATGGTGCGGATGTCGCCCAGCAGGTCGCTCAGGCGCTTGGTGAAGCGTGCAGCAGCGGCGCCGTTGATCACACGGTGATCGTAGGACAGCGACAGTGGCAGCATCAGTTTCGGCTGGAAGGCTTTACCGTCCCAGACTGGCTGGATGGTTGCCTTGGAAACGCCGAGGATCGCCACTTCCGGCGCGTTGACGATCGGCGTGAAGCCGGTGCCGCCAATGTGCCCGAGGCTGGAGATCGTGAAGCAGGCGCCTTGCATGTCGTCTGCCGTGAGCTTTTTGTCGCGGGCTTTGGCTGCCAGCGCAGCGGCTTCGGCAGCCAGTTGCAGCAGGCTTTTCTGGTCAACGTTCTTGATGACCGGTACCAGCAGGCCTTCAGGGGTGTCGACGGCGAAGCCGATGTTCACGTACTTCTTGCGGATGATCGCCTTGCCGCTTGGTGCCAGCGAACTGTTGAAGTCCGGCAGTTCCTTGAGCAGGTGCGCGCAGGACTTGAGCAGCAGCGGCAGGATTGTCAGCTTGACGCCAGCCTTCTCTGCAACGGCTTTCTGAGCGATGCGGAACGCTTCCAGCTCGGTGATATCAGCCGAATCGAACTGAGTCACGTGCGGGATGTTCAACCAGCTGCGATGCAGGCTCGACGCACCGATTTGCATCAGGCGGGTCATCGGCACTTCTTCGATTTCACCAAAGCGGCTGAAGTCCACGACCGGGATCGGCGGGATACCGGCACCGCCAGTTGCGCCTGCGGCTGGAGCTTCCTTGGCCTTCTGCATCATGGCTTTGACGTAAACCTGCACGTCTTCCTTGAGCACTCGACCGTGTGGGCCGCTTGGGCTCACCGCGTTCAACTCGACGCCGAATTCACGGGCCAGCTGACGAACCGCCGGGCCTGCGTGAACCTTGGCACCGCTTGGCGCTGGCGCAGCAACCGGTGCCGGAGCGGCCTCGGCTTTTGCAACAGGTGCAGCAGCGGCAGGCGCAGCGGCTGCAGCCGGGGCTGGAGCAGCCGCTTGTGCCGGCGCAGCAGGTGCCGCAGCACCCACCACTTTCAGCTTGAGGATAAAGTCGCCAGTGCCGACTTCGTCTTCGAGTTTGACGGCGATGCTTTCCACTACGCCGGCAGCCGGCGAAGGGATTTCCATGCTGGCCTTGTCGGACTCCAGGGTGATCAGCGATTGATCAGCCGCAACGGAGTCGCCAACCTTGACCAGTATTTCGATGATCTTGGCCTTGCCCGACGAGCCGATGTCCGGGACGTGAATGTCCTGAACGGTGGCAGCAGCAGGCGCAGCGGCTGGCGCTGGAGCAGCTTGCGGTACCGGCGCAGCGGCAGGTGCTGCAGCGGCCGCAGGAGCAGGAGCAGCGGCGGTTGCCGCAGGTGCCGCAGCGGCTCCCTCGACTTCCAGTTCCATCAACTCGTCGCCTTCTTTCAGGCGATCGCCCAGCTTCACTTTCAGGCTCTTGATGACGCCGGCCTTGGGGGCCGGAATCTCCATGCTCGCCTTGTCCGACTCAAGTGTCAGCAGGCTCTGGTCAGCTTCGATGCGATCACCGACCTTGACCAGCAATTCAATTACTTCACCTTCACCGCTGCCGATGTCAGGTACGCGAATGAGTTCGCTCACAGAGTGTCTCCTCAGCAGTCCAGTGGGTTGCGTTTTTCCGGGTTGATACCGAACTTGGCGATGGCTTCAGCCACCACCTTAGGTTCGATGTCACCACGGTCAGCCAGTGCTTCAAGGGCTGCCAACACCACGAAATGACGGTCGACTTCGAAGAAATGACGCAGTTTCTTGCGGCTGTCGCTGCGGCCGAAACCGTCGGTGCCCAGGACTTTGAATTCCTTGGACGGAACCCACTGGCGGATCTGCTCGGCGAACAGCTTCATGTAGTCGGTAGACGCGATGACCGGACCTTGACGGCCGTTCAGGCACTCTTCGACGTAGCTCAGCTTAGGCTTCTGACCAGGGTGCAGACGGTTGCTGCGCTCCACGGCCAGGCCATCGCGACGCAGTTCGTTGAAGCTGGTAACGCTCCACACGTCAGCCCCGACGTTGAACTTTTCACGCAGAATCTTCGCCGCTTCACGGACTTCACGCAGGATGGTGCCGGAGCCCATCAGTTGAACGTGGTGCGCCGCTTCGCGGTTGTCTTCTTCGAGCAGGTACATGCCCTTGATGATGCCTTCCTCGGCACCGGCCGGCATGGCTGGCTGCTGGTAGGACTCGTTCATCACGGTGATGTAGTAGAAAACGTCCTGCTGCTCTTCGGTCATCTTCTTCATGCCGTCCTGGATGATCACCGCCAGCTCGTAGCCGTAGGTAGGATCAAAGGTGCGGCAGTTCGGGATGGTGGCAGCCAGGATGTGGCTGTGACCGTCTTCGTGTTGCAGGCCTTCGCCGTTCAGCGTGGTCCGGCCGGCGGTGCCGCCGATCAGGAAGCCACGGGTGCGGCTGTCGCCAGCGGCCCAGGCGAGGTCGCCGATACGCTGGAAGCCGAACATCGAATAGAAGATGTAGAACGGCAGCATTGGCTGGTTGTGGCTGGAGTACGAAGTACCGGCAGCGATGAAGGAGCTCATGGCGCCTGCTTCGTTGATGCCTTCTTCGAGGATCTGGCCCTTCTTGTCTTCTTTGTAGAACATCACCTGGTCTTTATCGACTGGCTCGTAGAGCTGGCCGACGGACGAGTAGATGCCCAACTGACGGAACATGCCTTCCATACCGAAGGTACGGGCTTCGTCCGGGATGATCGGAACGATGCGCGGGCCAATGTCCTTGTCCTTGACCAGTTGCGCGAGGATCCGCACGAAGGCCATGGTGGTGGAGATTTCACGGTCGCCCGAGCCGTCCAGGATCGCCTTGAGGGTATCCAGTGGCGGAGTCGGGATGTTGAAGCTCTTGGCGCGACGCTGTGGCACGAAACCGCCCAGTGCAGTGCGGCGCTCGCTCAGGTAACGGGCTTCGGCGCTGTTTGGCTCTGGTTTGAAGAACGGCAGGTTTTCGATTTCGTCGTCTTTGACCGGAATGTCGAAACGATCACGGAACAACTTCAGGCTGTCGACATCGACCTTCTTGGTGTTGTGCGCGGTGTTCTTCGCTTCGCCGGCGCCAGTGCCATAACCTTTGATGGTTTTGGCCAGGATGACGGTCGGTTGTTCTTTGTGGTTGACCGCTTCGTGATAGGCCGCATAGACCTTGTACGGGTCGTGACCACCACGGTTGAGCTTCCAGATCTCGTCGTCGGACAGATCGGCAACCATCGCCTTGAGTTCTGGCGAGTTGAAGAAGTGTTCACGCACGAACGCGCCGTCTTTGGCTTTGTAGTTCTGGTACTCGCCGTCGATGACTTCGTCCATGCGGCGTTGCAGGATACCGTCGACGTCTTTGGCCAACAGTGGGTCCCAGAAACGGCCCCAGATGACTTTGGTCACGTTCCATTGAGCACCGCGGAACACGCCTTCGAGTTCCTGGATGATCTTGCCGTTGCCGCGAACCGGGCCGTCGAGGCGCTGCAGGTTGCAGTTGATGACGAAGATCAGGTTGTCGAGCTTCTCGCGGCCAGCCAACGAGATGGCGCCCAGGGATTCCGGTTCGTCGCACTCGCCGTCGCCCAGGAAACACCAGACTTTTTGCTTGCCTTCGGGGATAAAACCACGGGCTTCCAGGTACTTCATGAAGCGTGCCTGGTAGATCGCCTGGATCGGGCCAAGACCCATGGATACCGTCGGGAACTGCCAGAAATCAGGCATCAGCCATGGGTGCGGGTAGGATGACAAGCCCTGACCGTCGACTTCCTGGCGGAAGTTGTTCATCTGGTCTTCGGTAATGCGGCCTTCCATGAACGCACGGGCGTAAACGCCTGGCGAGGTGTGACCCTGGAAGTAGATCAGGTCGCCGCCGTGTTCGTCGGTCGGGGCCTGGAAGAAATAGTTGAAGCCGATGTCGTACAGAGTTGCGCTGGAGGCGAAGCTGGAGATGTGACCGCCCAGGTCAGAATCTTTCAGGTTCGTACGCATCACCATGGCCATCGCGTTCCAGCGTACCAACGAGCGAATGCGGCGTTCCATGAACAGGTCGCCAGGCATGCGTGCTTCGTGGGTAACGGGGATCGTGTTGCGGTATGGCGTGGTGATGGCGTAGGGCAGTTGCGAGCCGCTGCGGGTCGCGAGTTCGCCCATACGGGTCATCAGGTAGTGAGCACGGTCTTCGCCTTCTTTGTCGAGAACCGATTCCAGGGCGTCCAGCCATTCCTGGGTTTCGACGGGATCGAGGTCTTGCATGGCTTGCTCCAGGGCGGAAAGGCTTCCAGAATCGGTTGCCTGAGTTAGCGACTGGCCTTGTGGGCAGACGTTATAAATTCTTGGAATGCCGGAGGTTGATTCGGCGGCGTGTAGTTTTACTACAAATCTTCGGCCATTTCAGCCTTTCGGATGTATATACGAGTAGTAAAACTACAGAAGACTGGCTTGTGGCCTCCTGCTACGTTGTGAGAATAATCGTTACTGTTGGTCTTTAGCTAACCGAGACAGGTGGAAGTTTGATGCTGACTGCCAAAAAAAACGAAATTTCAGCTATTTCTAACTTTTGTTCGACACTCCTTTGCGTAGTGCTTTTCATGCGTTCACTACAGACTGCCCTTTCTACGCCGATCAAGGATAGATCATGAGCCTCCCTTCGCTTGCCGAACTGCCGGCCATTCTCCTTCCGTTTGTCAGCCGCGCCGAGCAGTCGTTCCGTGCGGCTGTTGCCCTGTTTGACGATGATCATGGCCTGTCGACCTGGTCGCCTGAGCGCTGGGCAGCGTTTGCCCGAGTGACCGCGGCCAGCGACTTTGTCATTGAACAGAGCTTGCGTGACCCGTTGATGTTGCTTGAACTGGCGCAATCCGGCGAACTCGATTGCAGCTTCGCCGCCGGCGAGTTGTGCGCGCAGATCGCGGCCGCCGTGCAGACGGCCACCAGCGACGATGAATTGGGTCGTGTATTGCGCCGTCAGCGCAACCGCCAGCAAGTACGAATCATCTGGCGCGATCTGACCCGCCAGGCCGATCTGATCCAGACCTGTCGCGACCTCTCGGACATGGCCGATGCGAGCATCGATCAGGCTTATCAATGGTTGTATCAGCGCCATTGCCAGCAGTTCGGTACACCCACCGGCCGGCGCAGCGGCGAGCCGCAGCACATGGTCATCCTCGGCATGGGCAAGCTCGGCGCGGTCGAGCTCAACCTGTCGTCAGACATCGATCTGATCTTCGCCTACCCCGAAGGTGGCGAAACGGTTGGCGTGAAGCGTGCGCTGGATAACCAGGAATTCTTCATTCGTTTGGGTCAGCGGTTGATCAAGGCGCTGGACCCGATGACCGCCGACGGTTTTGTATTCCGCGTTGACATGCGCTTGCGGCCGTATGGTTCGTCCGGTGCGCTGGTGCTCAGTTTCAACGCGCTGGAGCAGTACTACCAGGACCAGGGTCGCGACTGGGAACGGTACGCGATGATCAAGGCGCGGGTGGTGGCCGGTGATCAGGTGGCGGGCGCGCAGTTGCTCGACATGCTTCGGCCATTCGTTTACCGGCGTTATCTGGATTTCTCGGCAATCGAAGCGCTGCGCACCATGAAGCAGCTGATTCAACAGGAAGTCCGGCGCAAAGGCATGGCCGACAACATCAAGCTCGGCTCCGGCGGTATCCGCGAAGTTGAATTTATCGCCCAGGCCTTCCAGCTGATTCACGGTGGTCGTGACCTGAGTTTGCAGCAGCGCCCTCTATTGAAAGTCCTCGGCACGCTTGAAGGGCAGGGTTACCTGCCGCCAGCGGTGATCAGCGAGCTGCGCGAAGGTTATGAGTTCTTGCGCTACACCGAGCACGCGATCCAGGCGATTGCCGACCGTCAGACGCAAATGCTTCCACATGGCGAGCACGATCAGGCGCGCATTGCCTTTATGTTGGGTTTTGCCAATTGGACCGCGTTCCATGAGCAACTGATGTATTGGCGCGGCCGGGTCGACTGGCACTTCCGTCAGGTGATCGCTGACCCGGATGAAGAGGAAGGCGAAGAGCGCGAAGTGGTGGTCGGCGGTGAATGGCTGCCGCTCTGGGAAGAAGCCCAGGATGAAGACGCCGCCTGCCGTCAGTTGGAAGAGGGCGGTTTTGTCGATGCGCCCAAGGCCCTGAAAACCCTCGCCAGCCTGCGCAACAGCCCGCAATTGCGAGCGATGCAACGTCTGGGGCGCGAACGGCTCGATGCTTTTATTCCGCGTTTGCTGGCGCAAGCGGTGGAGCACGTCAGCCCGGACCTGGTGCTGGAACGCGTGTTGCCGCTGGTTGAAGCGGTGGCGCGGCGTTCGGCTTACCTGGTGCTGCTCACTGAGAACCCGGGTGCGCTAAGGCGCCTGATGACCTTGTGCGCGGCCAGCCCGTGGATTGCCGAGCAGATCACTCGCTTCCCGCTATTGCTCGACGAATTGCTCAACGAAGGGCGGCTGTTCAAGCCACCGTTGGCACCGGAGTTGGCTGCCGAATTGCGCGAGCGACTGACACGCATTCCTGAGGATGACCTCGAACAACAGATGGAAGCCTTGCGGCACTTCAAACTGGCGCACCGCCTGCGGGTGGCGGCCTCGGAGATTGCCGGCAGCCTGCCGCTGATGAAAGTCAGCGACTACCTGACCTGGCTCGCTGAAGCCATTCTGGAGCAAGTGCTGGCCCTGGCCTGGCGCCAGACGGTCGCCAAGTACGGCACGCCGCAGCGTGCCGACGGCACCTTGTGCGACCCGAGTTTCGTCATTGTCGGTTATGGCAAAGTCGGCGGCCTGGAGCTGGGGCATGGTTCGGACCTGGACCTGGTGTTCATCCACGATGGTGATCCACAGGCGGAAACCGACGGCCCGAAACCGATCGATGGTGCACAGTTCTTCACCCGGCTGGGGCAGCGGATCATCCATTTGCTGACCACCCAGACCAACTCCGGCCAGTTGTACGAAGTCGATATGCGCCTGCGTCCGTCCGGCGCCTCGGGGTTGTTGGTCAGTTCTCTGGGGGCGTTCGAGCGTTATCAGGAAAACGAAGCCTGGACCTGGGAGCATCAGGCGCTGGTGCGGGCGCGGGTACTGGTGGGCAGTCAGGATGTCGGCCAGGCCTTCGAGAAAGTCCGGGCGAAAGTTCTGGGCCGTGCACGCGATTTGCCCAAGCTGCGCCAGGAAGTCAGTGAGATGCGCGCCAAGATGCGTGACAACCTGGGGAGCAAGGGCACCGCTGCCGGCACCGCGGCAAACGCCTTCGAAGCCACGGCGCCGTTCGACCTGAAGCAGGACGCGGGAGGTATCGTCGATATTGAATTTATGGTGCAATACGCCGCTTTGGCGTGGTCCGACGCGCACCCTTCGCTGCTTCGCTATACGGATAACATCCGCATTCTGGAAGGCTTGGAGGAGGTCGGGCTGATGCCCGCCGAAGACGCCAGCCTGCTGCGCGAGGTGTATAAAGCCTACCGTTCTGCTGCTCACCGCCAGGCCCTGCAGAATGAGGCCGGGGTGATTCCGGGTGACCAGTTCGTGGCCGAGCGTCGCGAAGTGCTGCGGATCTGGCGCGAGCTGGGGTTAAGCTGAAACTCGAAGGCATGGACGAAACAACTCTAATGTGGGAGCGAGCTTGCTCGCGATAGCACAATGACAGTCGACATCAATGTTGAATGTGATGGCCTCATCGTCGGAACGCCGCCCGGAGCAAGTCTGCTCCCACAGTCATTATCGAGGCGGGGAGGCTTATGCCTCCCTTATTCGTTTGTGGATAACTATGAAAATTCTGATCGTTGGGCCCAGTTGGGTCGGTGACATGGTGATGGCGCAGACACTCTTTCAGTGTCTGAAACAGCGTCATCCTCAGTGCGAAATCGACGTGCTGGCCCCCGAGTGGAGTCGGCCGATCCTTGAGCGTATGCCGCAAGTGCGCCAGGCCTTGAGCTTTCCGCTCGGCCACGGCGTGCTGGAACTGGCAACGCGGCGGCGGATCGGCAAGTCCCTGGCCGGCCAGTACGATCAGGCGATTCTGCTGCCCAACTCGTTGAAGTCGGTGCTGGTGCCGTTCTTCGCCGGCATCCCGAAACGCACCGGTTGGCGTGGCGAGTTTCGTTACGGCCTGCTCAATGACGTGCGCACCCTCGATAAAGAGCGTTACCCGCTGATGATCGAGCGCTTTATGGCGCTGGCCTATGAGCCGGGCGTCGAGTTGCCCAAGCCGTATCCGCGCCCGAGCCTGCAAATCGACCCGACCAGCCGCGACGCTGCGCTGGCCAAGTTCGGTCTGGCCCTCGATCGTCCGGTGCTGGCGCTGTGCCCGGGTGCCGAGTTCGGCGAGTCCAAGCGTTGGCCGTCCGAGCATTACGCCAAAGTCGCCGAAGCGAAAATCCGCGAAGGCTGGCAAGTCTGGCTGTTTGGTTCGAAGAACGATCACGCGGTCGGCGAAGACATTCGCGCGCGGCTGATTCCGGGCCTGCGTGAAGAGTCGGTCAACCTCAGTGGTGGTACTTCGCTGGCCGAGGCCATCGACTTGCTGTCCTGCGCCGATTCAGTGGTGTCCAACGACTCCGGCCTGATGCACGTCGCTGCCGCGCTGAACCGCCCGCTGGTAGCGGTCTACGGCTCGACGTCGCCGGGCTTCACGCCGCCGCTCGCCGAGAAGGTCGAGATCGTTCGTCTGGGCATTGAGTGCAGCCCTTGCTTTGATCGCACCTGCCGTTTCGGTCATTACAACTGCTTGCGCCAGCTTACGCCGCAACCGGTGAACGAAGCCTTAGATCGCCTGCAAGGCGCACCGGTCGAGGTCCGTTAAGTTGCGGGTACTGTTGATCAAGACGTCTTCGTTGGGTGACGTGATTCATGCGTTGCCGGCATTGACCGACGCCGCACGGGCGATCCCGGGCATCACGTTCGACTGGGTGGTGGAAGAAGGCTTTGCCGAGATCCCGACCTGGCACCCGGCTGTCGGCAAAGTGATTCCGGTGGCGATCCGGCGCTGGCGCAAGAACATCTGGCAAACCATCAAGAGCGGCGAGTGGAAACGCTTCAAGCAAAGCGTTCGCGCCACGAAATACGATTTGGTGATCGATGCTCAGGGCCTGCTCAAAAGCGCCTGGCTGACCCGATACGTCCGTGCCCCCGTGGCTGGGCTGGACAAAAATTCTGCCCGTGAGCCAATCGCCGCGCGCTTTTATTCGCGCCGTCTGGCGGTAGCCCGTGGTCAACACGCGGTGGAGCGAGTGCGTCAGTTGTTCGCCGTGGCGCTGGGTTACGACCTGCCGCAAGGGCTTGGCGATTACGGCCTGAACGTCGAACGACTGGTCGAGTTGCCACGCAAGAATCCTTACGTGTTGTTCCTGCACGGCACCACGTGGGACACCAAGCACTGGCCGGAAGCTTATTGGCGTGAGCTGACCGAACGCGTGGGGCACCTCGGCGTGGCGGTGAAGCTGCCGTGGGGCAATCCGGCCGAGAAGGCCCGCGCCGAACGTATCGCCAAGGGCCTGCGTAATGCCGAAGTGTTGCCCAGGTTGAACCTGGCCGGCATCGCCAAGGTGTTGGCCGGTGCGCAAGCCTGCGTGGCGGTGGATACCGGCCTCGGTCATCTGGCGGCCGCATTGGACGTGCCGACGGTGTCGCTGTTCGGTCCAACCAATCCGGGCCTGACCGGTGCCTACGGCAAAAGCCAGGTGCACCTGGCGAGCAACTTCCCGTGTGCGCCGTGCCTGCAAAAGAAATGTTCTTACCAACCGACGGCTGAAGATCAGCGTCGGTTTGATCTCAAGCGCGAGTGGCCGTTGTGCTTCACTCGCCTGAACCCCGAGCGTGTCGCGAGCCGACTGAGCACGTTGTTAATGGCTGAGGAGCTGCGCTGATGCAATTGGCTTTTGTCCTGTACAAATATTTCCCGTTTGGCGGATTGCAGCGTGATTTCATGCGCATCGCTCTGGAATGTCAGCAGCGCGGGCATCAGATTCGCGTCTACACGCTGATCTGGGAAGGCGACGTACCGCCGGGTTTCGACGTGTTGGTGGCACCGGTCAAGGCACTCTTCAACCATCGCCGCAATGAGAAGCTGAGTGCCTGGATGGAAGCCGACCTGGCCAAGCGTCCGGTGGACCGGCTGATCGGTTTCAACAAAATGCCGGGGCTCGACGTCTATTACGCCGCCGACGGCTGCTTTGAGGACAAGGCGCAGACCCTGCGCAATTCCCTCTATCGTCGCTGGGGCCGCTACCGGCACTTCGCCGAGTATGAGCGCGCGGTGTTCGCCAAAGAGGCGAAAACCGAAGTGTTGATGATTTCCGAAGTCCAGCAGCCGCTGTTCATCAAGCATTACGACACCCCGCTTGAGCGCTTCCACCTGCTGCCACCGGGCATTGCTCTGGACCGTCGCGCGCCGGCCAATGCGGCCGAAATCCGTGACGAGTTCCGCCGCGAATTCTCCCTGGCCGAAGACGAATTGTTGCTGGTGCAGATCGGTTCCGGGTTCAAGACCAAAGGTGTCGACCGCAGCCTCAAGGCCTTGGCGGCGTTGCCTGCAGAACTGCGTAAACGTACTCGGCTGTTTGTCATTGGCCAGGACGACCCCAAAGTATTCCAGTTGCAGAGTGCCGCGTTGGGGCTTGGCGATAGCGTGCAGTTCCTCAAGGGCCGCAGCGATATTCCGCGTTTCCTGCTCGGTGCCGATCTGCTGATCCACCCGGCGTACAACGAAAACACCGGGACGGTATTGCTTGAAGCGCTGGTGGCCGGTTTGCCGGTGCTGGTCAGTGCGGTGTGCGGTTACGCGCATTACATTGCCGAAGCTGACAGCGGTCTGGTGCTGGACGAGCCGTTCGAGCAGGCGCAACTCACGCAGTACCTGACGAGCATGTTGAGCGACGACGCCGCGCGTGCGGCCTGGGGTCGTAACGGCCTGGTCTTCGCCAACACGGCCGATCTCTACAGCATGCCGCAGCACGCGGCGGATGTGATTCTGGCGGAGCAACACTGATGAAGTTGATTCTTGCCGAACCGTTCAAGAGCCTTTGGGCCGGGCGCGATGCGTTCGTTGAAGTCGAAGGCCTGGAGGGCGAGGTGTACCGTGAGCTCGAAGCTCGCCGGACCCTGCGCACTGAAGTCGCCGGGAGCGGCTTCTTTGTGAAAATTCACCGGGGCATTGGCTGGGGCGAGATCTTCAAGAATCTGCTCACCGCCAAGCTGCCGGTGCTCGGTGCCGGCCAGGAATGGCGGGCCATCCAGCGTTTGCAGAAAGTCGGTGTGCCGACCATGACCGCCGTTGCTTACGGCGAACGCGGCAGCAACCCGGCGGACCAGCACTCGTTCATCGTCACGCAAGAGCTGGCGCCGACCGTCAGCCTGGAAGACTTCAGCATCGATTGGGTCAAGCAGCCGCCGGAACCAAAACTCAAGCGTGCACTGATCGCCGAAGTGGCGCGCATGACCGGCATGATGCACCGCGCCGGGGTCAATCACCGCGACTGCTACATCTGCCACTTTCTGCTGCACACCGACAAACCGGTGACGGCCGACGACTTCAAGCTCTCGGTGATCGACCTGCACCGCGCCCAGACCCGACCGACAATCACCAAACGCTGGCGCAATAAAGACCTGGCGGCGCTGTATTTTTCGGCACTGGATATCGGTCTGACGCGTCGCGACAAGCTGCGTTTCCTCAAAGGTTACTTCCAGCAGCCGTTGCGCCAGATTCTGCGCGAAGAGGCGTCGTTGCTGGCGTGGCTCGAGGGCAAGGCCAACAAGCTTTATGAGCGCAAACAGCGCTATGGGGATGCGCTCTGATATGCGTTTGTCTGAACTGAAGGGGGCCGGTCGTACGCCAGGCTTGCCATTGAGTATCGAGTTGGCTGACGCCGCAGGTCCGGCGCAGTTGCAATTGCTCAGCTTGCTGCGGGTTCTGCCGGGCCAGCGCTACGTTGGCGCCGCGGTTTGGCGTGGACGCCCAGTGCTGGCCAAGCTGCTGGTGGGCAGCAAGGCGGCAAAGCATTTTCAGCGTGAGCTGGATGGCGTGCGTCTGCTCGCTGCTCAAGGGTTGACCACCCCGTTGTTGCTGGTCGATGGCTTGAAGGACGGCGAGGGTGGCTGGCTGCTGTTCGACTTCCTCGAAGGCGCCGAAAGCCTCGGCGATGCGTGGAAACAGGTCGAAGCACTGCCGGCGCTGGCGGACGAGCAAACGGCAGTATTGGCCGAGGCACTGGCGGCCATCGGTCAATTGCACGGAAAGGGCCTGTGGCAGGAAGATCTGCACCTGGACAACCTGCTGCGTCACGACGGCAAACTGTACTTGATTGATGGTGCAGGGGTCCGCGTCGAGCAGGCCGGTCAGCCGTTGTCCCGACAAAAAGTGCTGGAAAACCTCGGGGTGTTTTTCGCTCAGCTGCCCAAATCGCTTGAGCCGTTTACCGAAGAGTTGCTGGTGTATTACCTGCTGAGTAATGGCGAGCACGCCTTACCGCTGGAGGCTTTGCAGAAGCAGGTCAACAAAGTCCGCAGTTGGCGCTTGAAAGACTTCCTGATCAAGGTCGGCCGCGAGTGCACGCTGTTCAGCGTGCAGCGTGGGGCATTCGGATTGCGCGCGATTCGTCGTGAAGAAGAGGCGGCCATGTTGCCGGTGCTGACGCAGGCCGATGCATTGCTTGATCAGGGCTATCTGTACAAGACCGGTGGTGCGGCGAGTGTTGGCAAGGTCGAGGTGGCGGGGCGCACGCTGCTGGTCAAGCGCTACAACATCAAGGGCTTTGCCCATTGGCTCAAACGCTTCTGGCGCCCTAGCCGCGCCTGGCACTCGTGGCGCGAAGGCAATCGTCTGGCGTTCCTTGGCATCGCCACGCCCAAGCCGCTGGCCTTGTTGGAAAAGCGTTTTTTCTGGCTGCGCAGCCGGGCCTATCTGATCACCGAATACCTGTCGGGACCGGACATCATCGAACGCTTCGCGCCGTTCGTTGAAAGCGGTGAGGCTCCCGAAGCTGAATTGCAGGCGCTGGATCACTTGTTTGCCGAGCTGATTCGCGAGCGCATCAGTCATGGGGATTTCAAGGGGCATAATCTGTTTTGGGACACGGATCGCTGGTCGTTGATCGACCTGGATTCGATGTGTCAGCACGGCTCGCTGAGCAGCTTCGCTCCGGCGTATGCACGGGATCGGGCGCGGTTTATGCGTAACTGGCCGGAGAGCAGTGCCCTGCATCAAGTTATCGATCAGCGGTTGCCCAAGGATGTGTAGGAGCTGCCGCAGGCTGCGATCTTTTGATCCTGGCGGCCTGACAGCCGACCAATCTCCCGCAGGTGTACACAGTTCAACTGTGGGAGCTGGCTTGCCTGCGATGGCGGCCTGACAGCCGGCCCATCTCTTGCAGGTGTACATATCCATTTCTGCGGTCACGGCGACTTATGGTTCCGCTCTTACAGCGTGTCACTTTGGCAAACGCCCCAAAGTAACCAAAGGTCTCGCCCCAAGCGTACGGCCCCTCGCCTAGGCTCGGCGTTCCCTCACTCCGGTGTCCATCAGGGGGCATCGCCTCCGGTCGGCTTCGCTTCGACCTCCTCTCGATGTGTCCGGCTGCGCCGTACGGCGCTGCGCGCCAACCCCCTGATGAACACCTGCGCTCGGCCTTCCGAAGGGGCGGGTGGATCAAGATCAACGGCAACAGCACGGCGGCCTACCGGCCGGCCTGAGTGGTTGGGGCGTGTACGGCTTTAGATGCTGATCATTTGTAGATGTACACCGATCAAAAAAATGTGGGAGCGGGCTTGCTCGCGAAGGCGGACTGGCAGTCAGCTGAGATGTTGAATGTGATGAACTCTTCGCGAGCAAGCCCGCTCCCACAGTGCGGTGTTACCGCTATTCCGGCTGATCGAAATTATCCAGTGCCCGATTCACCAACAATTCTCCCAACGAGATCATCTGCTGAATCGCCAGCGCCACATGTCGGCGCGTGCCTTCGAGCTCGAACGCCAGGTCGCTGGCCAGCAGGGTTTCGTTATCCAGATCGGGGATGACCGCGAAGATGTTGGAGGGACGTTTGTCGGGCAGGTTGGCTTGGGCGAACGGTGGTTTCAGGTAGTAGTCCAGCGCGCTCGGCGGCGTCGTGGAGTTTTTTGGAGTCGTTGGAGGCGTAAGGGGAAGTGCTTGGGGTTTCAGGCGGATTTGTAGTGATTTTGTCCATGATGACGCTCCTAGTGAAGTTGCGTCTAGAGATGTCCGGATTCTCACGTCCGGTCGCTGAATTGGCAGCGACCACCAAAGACTAGTCATGGGGCTTCCCACCGACAACCTGAAAACCATGTCGGATGCTTCTCTGAAACCTACAGACTTTATAAACATCGTTCTTTTTGTTGTCGTCGCATGCCGTGTCCTTTTGATTATGAACTTTGTGCGTCAAACAACCTCTGGGTCATTCCCGCCCTCTTTACGCTATAATCCCGCCCTTTAGCTGTTTCTCGCCCTTTTGCGAGGACACATTATTTTCAGGCGCACGCCGCCTGCATGCAGACTAAAGAGGCTAGACCCCTGTGGCATTGACGATTCTTGGCCTGTCCGGCGCCCTTAGCCATGATCCTTCCGCAGCCTTGTACATCGACGGCAAGCTGGTCGCGGCCGCTGAAGAAGAGCGCTTCGTACGCGATAAACATGCAAAGAACCGCATGCCTTACGAATCGGCGAAGTTCTGTCTGGAACAGGCTGGCATCAAACCTTCCGACGTTGATGTGGTGGCGATCCCGTTCGCCCCGATCAGCCTGTTCGGCAAGGCCCGCTGGCACTACGCCAAGCGTTACTGGTACGCCCCGGACCGCGCGCTTGACGCGATCCTGATGGGCAACCGTCGCTACAAACGCTATCGCAACAAGATTGTCTGGTGCCTCGAGCAACTGGGCTTCGATCCGAAGAAAATCAAGATCGAGCCGGTCGAGCATCACCTGGCTCACGCCTCCAGCGCTTACCACTGCTCCGGTTTCAAAGAGAAAACCGCGATCCTCGGGATCGACGGCAAGGGCGAGTACGCCACGACTTTCTTCGGTTATGGCGAGAACGGCAAGATCCACAAGATCAAGGAATTCTTCGACCCGGATTCCCTCGGTGGCCTGTACGGCGCGATCACCGAGTTCCTCGGCTTCGAAATGCTTGACGGTGAGTTCAAGGTCATGGGCATGGCGCCGTACGGCGACGCCAGCAAATACGATTTCTCCCGACTGGCCTCGTTCGAAAACGGCGAGCTGGTGATCAACACCGACTACGCCAACGTCATCGGCCTGCGTCGCTACAAAGAGAAGGGCAAGGGCTTCTACTTCTCGCCGAAGCTGATCGAGTGGCTGGGGCCCAAGCGCGAAGGCGATATCGCTGACGAGCCATATATTCACTACGCCGCGAGCATGCAAGCGCTGTTCGAGAAACTGGCGCTGCAGATGATCGACTACTACCTGGGCGATGTGCTCAAGGAAACCGGCAAGCTGGCTTTCGCCGGCGGCTGTGCGTTGAACGTCAAACTGAACCAGAAAATCATCGCTCGCGACGACATCAAAGAGTTGTTCGTGCAGCCGGCGTCCGGCGATGCCGGCACCGCGGTGGGTGCGGCAGCCTACGTGTCCCACGCCCGTGGTGTACCGGTCGAGAAGATGGAACACGTCTACCTCGGCCCGTCGTACAGCAACGAAGATGTGATCGCTGCCTGCGCCCGTCACCCGAGCGCGCCCAAGTGGCGCAAGCTCGACGACATGCCGGAGAAGATCGCCAAGATCATGGTCGACGGCAATCCGGTGGCCTGGTTCCAGGGGCGCATGGAGTTCGGTCCGCGTGCGTTGGGCGGTCGTTCGATCATCGGTTGCCCAAGCGCCACCGGCGTGGCTGACCGGATCAACCACCAGATCAAGTTCCGCGAGCGCTGGAGGCCTTTCTGCCCGTCGATGCTCGACACCGTGGCGCCGCAGATGATCAAGATCGATCACCCGGCACCGTTCATGACCTTCACTTTCGAAGTGGCTGAAGAGTGGAAAACCCGCGTGCCGGAAGTCGTCCATGAAGACGGTACTTCCCGTGCCCAGGTGCTCAAGCGCGAATACAATCCGCGCTACTACGACATGATGAAAGCGCTGGAAGTGCTGACCGGCAACGGTGTGTCGCTGAACACCTCGCTGAATCGCCGTGGTGAGCCAATGATCTGCTCACCGACCGACGCCCTGAACATGTTCTTCGGTTCCGATCTGCAGTATCTGATCATGGAAGATATTCTGGTGGTCAAAGACGGCGCGGACGCTTATGACACGCTCGGCTGAACGCCATGTGCTGCAGTTCTGTCACGGCTATGACGGGCCGTTCCTGGACTGCGTCCGACAGTACGCCAGCCTGTTTGCAGGGTCTGGTTATCGAGTGACCACGGTGTTTCTCACCGGGGTCGCCGATGCTGACGTTGCAGCAGGTTGTGCGTCTGATGAAGTGCTGTTCATGGAATACAGCTCCAAGGCCATTCGTGGACTGAAGCTTTCGGCGATTGCCGATCTGCGCAAAATCGCCCAGTCGCGCAATTTCAGTTTCTGTATCGCCCACCGTTTCAAACCGATCTACATCGCCTTGCTCGGTACGGCGTTGCCGGTGATCGGGGTGCATCACGCCTTTGGTGATTACCAGCGGCGGACGCGCAAGCTGTTCGCGCATATTTTTCGCAAGCGCCTGAGCCTGCTCGGGGTTTCCGATGCGGTCCGCGACGACATGCGCCGTTGCTTGCCGAAGTGGCCGGCGGCGCGGATTCAAACCCTCTACAACCGCATCGATGTCGACGCATTGCAGGCCTCTCAGGTGTCCTTCGATGAGGCGCGCGATGCCTTGGGGCTGTCGCCGGATGCGTGGGTGATCGGCAACGTCGGTCGCCTGCACCCGGACAAGGACCAGGCCACCTTGCTTCGCGGCTTTGCCCAGGCCTTGCCGCGTTTGCCGGTCGACAGTCAACTGGCGATTCTTGGCTCCGGCCGTCTGGAGCAGAAGCTCAAGGATCTGGCTCGCGAACTCGGTATCGGTGACCGCGTGCTGTTTCTCGGTCAGGTACCGGAGGCGCGTCGTTACTTCCGGGCCTTCGATGTGTTTGCCCTGAGTTCCGACCACGAACCGTTCGGCATGGTACTGCTCGAAGCCATGGCCGCTGGTGTGCCGTTGCTGGCCACCGCGTGCGGCGGGGCGAAGGAAGTGGTCGAAGGTGTCGGTATTTTGTTCCCTCTGGGAGATGTCGAACACCTGGCGCAGGGCCTGCAACACCTGGCCGTGATGAATCAGCACGAGCACCAGGTCTGCGCCGAAATGATGCTTGATCGCCTGCGCGAGCGCTTCTCGGATCGCGCAGTGCGCGAGGCGTTCTGGCGTCTGCCGCACGTCCTTGAACTGACGGCGAGGGCCTGATGCTCAACCGATTTCAAGGCTGGCGCGAGCGTGGCTGGTCCGTTGTCGACGCGTCGACGTATAGCGATGCCTGGCAGCGTTTTGGCGGTAGCGTCGCAACTCATCCACTGGTGGTCGAACGTCTGGCGCAGTTGGCCGATATCCCGGTGCGTTACCTGGCCTGGGAGCAGGGTGGCGAACTGAAAGCCGCGATCCCGACCTGGGGCCGCGACCTGGCATTGTCCAAGGACGTGCTCAAGCGTAACGGCAAGAAGGGTCTGTTCGATCTCGGCAACGCTGAATTCATCCTGCCGGCTGCGGCCGACTCGCAGGCGCTGCTGCGTCACCGCGGGCGTTACCTGTCGGCGCTGAATGAAGGCCGTTTTACCGGCCTCAAGCTGCAAGCCGAACAACTGGCCATGGCCCGCACACCTGAAGAACTGTCGAAAAAGTTTCGCTACAACCAGCGCCGTGAACTGCGCTTGCTGGAAGAGGCCGGTGGCGTAATACGGCCGGTCAGCGACTTTTCCAGTCAGGAGCTGGCAGCGATTTATTGCGATCTGTTTCAGCGCCGCTGGGGTTTTCCGGCGACCGGTGCGGCACGCATGAGCGAGGTGCTCGAACTGCTGCGCGAGTTGCTGATCGGCTCGGTGATCTTCCTCAACGACGCACCGATTGCGATTCAGTTGGTCTACCGCGTTGAAGCGCCGGAGTGGATCAGCGTCGAGTACATCAACGGTGGAGTTGACCCCGAGACTCGCGAGTTCAGCCCCGGCAGCGTATTGAGCTTCCTCAATACCCAAAGCGCCTGGGAGCAGGCGCGAGCGATCGACAAGCCGCTGCGCTTTTCCTTCGGGCGTGCCGATCGCGAATACAAGGACCGTTGGTGCAACCCCGTGCCGGTGTTCACGGTATGAGCCAGACCATCAGCCGCAAGCAGCAATTGCTCAAGCGTCATCGGCGCAACAAGCGCATCGGTCTGTTGATCGCACTGTTGCTGTTGATCGCCGTCGGTGTGCTGGTGGCCTGGTGGCTGCCGCTGGTACTGGCGGTCCTGGCCTGGATCGCCCACGAGGCGTGGTTTGCTGACCACCTGTTTTACTCGCCCAAGGATGATTACCAGTACAGCTTCCCGCCGTACACCCAGCAGCCCAAGGTTCGCCTGGACGGTGGACGTCTGTTGCTGGACGACGGTGTGATCCTGACCGACGACACCACATTGGTGCTGGCGCTACGGATAAAGAGTACCTGGCTGGGGCGTTTTATTGATCCGCTGGTCGAGTTGTCGGGTGGCGATGATCCGGACCGACAAACCTTCGAACGTGGTGTAAACGGCCTGCGTTACCTCAACCTCAGTGGCCAGGCAGACGTTCTGTCGCAGGGCCATTTGCGTTTGCGCGGGCACTTCTGCCGATTGCTCGGCGAGCCAGTGCTCTGGTCGTTCGAACAAGCGGATTACCGGCGTCAGCGAGTGATGGTGATTGCGCCTCATGCCGACGATGCCGAGCTGGCTGCTTTCGGTTTGTACAGCCAGGCCGACGAGGCCTGGATTGTCACGTTGACCGCCGGTGAAATCGAAGCCGAGCACTATCAACAGATGGGGCTGAGCGCGGTCGAAGCTTCGCGGATCAAGGGCCGCTTGCGCGCCTGGGACAGTATTGCCGTGCCGCGCTGGGCCGGCGTGCCTGAGGCGCAATGCGTGCAGCTGGGGTATTTTTGCCTGCAGCTGGCCGCCATGCAGGCTGCGCCGGATCAGCCAATGGCCTCCCGGGAAGCGGACTTGAGCGATACCCGGCTGTTCCGCCAATTGAACCCGTTCTCCCTGCCCGGCGACAGCGACGGCGCACCGACCTGGAATAATCTGCTGGCCGATTTGCGTGAGTTGCTGCTCAAGGCTCGTCCTGAAGTGATCGTCCTGCCACACCCTGCGCTGGACCCGCATCCTGATCACATCTGCGCACAGCAAGCCGTGCTTGAAGCCTTGCAGGGCCTTGAGTGGCAGCCGACGACACTGCTCGGCTACGCCAACCACCTGCATGACAATGATCGCTGGCCGATGGGCGACTCAGGGGCCGGGATTGCATTGCCGCCAGTGTTCGATTCGGCGCACGTGCTGCAGCCATATTGCCTGGCATTGTCGATTGAGCAGCAGCGTGACAAGGCCATGGCGCTGGGGATGATGCATGACCTGCAACCGCGAATGCCGTTCAAGCGTCGATTGCGTCGCTCGATACAATGGCTCCTGGCTGGCAGAGCGCTGTCGCCTCTTGGAGAGAACGAGTTTTTCCGCAAGGCTGTCAGGCGTCATGAGCTGTTCTGGTTTTTGAAGCATAAATAAAGCCTCACGGGTATACATTGCCTCGTGTTCTCTTCTCTGTAGTGAGCTCTCAGTGAATAATCCGTCGCCCCGCATTCTTTTCGTTATTCCTTATTTCGGTCGCTGGCCGTTCTGGATGCAGTTCTTTCTCGAAAGCTGCCGGCGCAATGCGGATATCGACTGGTTATTGTTCAGTGACTGCGGTAGTCCGCAGAACCTGCCAGACAACGTAAAGATCGAGAGCATCAGCTTCAGCGAATACTGCCAACTGGTATCGCGACGCTTGAATATCGATTTCTCGCCTGATGCGGCTTACAAGCTCTGTGATATCAAACCAGCGCTCGGCCATATCCATGCTGATCGCCTGGAGGGTTACGATTTCTGGGCTTTCAGTGATATCGATCTGTTGTACGGTGACCTGCGTCGCTATTTCACTGCTGAGCGATTGGCCGGCTTTGACCTGTTTTCGACCCATGAGCGACGCGTCGCCGGGCACCTGTGCCTGATGCGCAATACGGCTCGCCAGCGCGAGTGTTTCATGCGGATCGAGAACTGGAAAACGCGTTTTACCGATCAGCAGCACCACGCGTTGGATGAAGGGGCGTTCAGCCGGATATTCCTCTGGCGCAAGAATTTCCCCAAACCGTTATTCAATTTGCTTGGCAAGTTCAATTCTTGGCGGCGGCGCAGCGAATTCACCGAAGCGTTCAGTACCCCTGGCGGCGTTATCAAGTGGCACGATGGCACTGTTGATTTCCCCCTGCGTTGGTACTGGCGCGATGGTTGTTTGACTAATGATCGGGACGGTGACCGTTCGTTTCCGTATTTCCACTTCCTGTGCTGGAAACGTAATGAGTGGTCACGGTTGTCAGAGCCTGATCCTGAATACGTAAAAGTCCTGGCTGCCGAGTCGGCCTGGGTCATTGACGCAACAGGTTTCATCGGGGAGGTGCCATGAATCAGCGTTCCAAGGTCTTGCAGCTGCAGCCGGACTACAACGTAAAAGCGCACGATTTTGCCGACCTCGCGGAGCAGATCGTCAAAGCCCTGCCGGTAGAACGGTATGAAATAACAGCGGCGTTCTTGCGCGGCCGGCCGGGGCCGGGTGAGGCTGTGAGCCGTGCCGATCGCTCGGTCTATTTCGAGTTCTCCGACAAGTCCCTCAAGGGGATGCGCCTGCGAGTCATGTGGCGGCTGTATCAGTTTTGCCGAAAAGAAAAGTTCGATGTGGTCATCTGCAACCGCTTCAAGCCGGTGAACATGCTGTTGCAACTCAATCGCTGGCTGAAAATACCGTTGTGTATCGGTATCTCTCATGGCTTCGGTGAGTACGATCGTTTTTACCGGCGGCGTCAGACCCAGAACCTCATCGATGGCCACTGGCGTTTTGTCGGCGTGTCGCCAGCGGTCAAACAGTACTTGCTGGAGTGTGATTGCGGCTTCACTGACAGCAATACCTATGCCATTACCAATGCCATTGATATCGAGCAGGCTGAAGGTTTGCAGCACTCTCGCGAGCGTTCGCGCGAATTGTTGGGGCTTGATCCATCGGTACGCTTGATTGGCGCACTTGGGCGTCTGGTACCCGTTAAAGGCCATACCTATTTATTGCAGGCTTTTGCTGCGCTCAAAGACAAATACCCGAAAGCGCAGCTGGCGATCATCGGTGCCGGTCGCGAAGAAGCACGTTTGACCAGTGAAATTGAGCGATTGGGTCTGAGCGGCCGTGCGCATCTCTTGGGGTTCAAGGAAAACGCCCTGCAGTATGTTCGTGCGTTCGATATCTGGACCATGCCCTCGTTGGCCGAAGGCTTGGGCCTGGCATTACTCGAAGGCATGAGCGGCCATTTGCCGGTGATTGCCTCGAATGTGCCAGCCATGCTTCCGCTTGTTCAGGGCGCGGGCGGTCTTGCCGTCGAGCCGGCGAATGTCCCGTCTCTTGTCGGGGCGTTGGATACCTATCTGGGACTTTCGGATGAGGACCTCAAAACCAAAGGTGAGCGGGCCTACCGTTATCTGCAGGAGCAGCACGATATCGACGTGTTCCGTCAGGAGTATCTGCAATTGATCGATTCAGGGCTGAGTCAGGCGCGCAAGGGGGAGGTATGAAAGACGATCAACCCGTGGTGACGGTGATCATCGCTTCTTATAACCACGGCCCGTACATAGAGCAGAGTATTCTCAGCGTCCTGAATCAGACCTATTCGAATATCGAATTGCTGGTCATTGATGATGGCTCCAAGGATGACAGCGTCGAGCGAATCCAGCGGCTGCAAGAACAACACTCGTTCGATTTCCGGGTTCAGCAGAATCAAGGGCTGACCAATACACTCAATGGTGCGATTGCTCGGGCCAAAGGCAGCTTGATTGTCCCGTTCGGTTCTGACGACATCATGTTGCCGGAGCGGATAGCGATTCAGGTCGCTTACATGGACGGTAAACCCGAGGTCGGAATTTGCGCTGGCAACATCGAACTGATCGACGCCGATGGCAACCTCTTTCCCGAGAAACGTCAGCGCCGTGATGTTCCGTTCCGACGCCTGGACTTCGATGACATGTTCCTCGAGCGCAAACCTTATCCGCCGGCCCCGACGCTGATGATTCGGCGTGAGGCGCTGGACAAGGTGGGTGGCTTCGACCCGACTATTCGTCTGGAGGATCTGTTGATCGAGTTGAAGGTGACTCACGCGGGTTACTTCATCGATGGTCTGAGTGTACTGATGGCGCGTTATCGCAAGCACGCGACCAACTCGTACAAGAATCATCGCTTCATGATCGACAACATTCTGCGGTCCTACGCGCTGTTCAGCGATCATCCGTCGTATGACGAGGTGCGTTACAAGTTCCTCAACTCGATGTTCCTCAAAACCTCCAATCGCGATCGGGCGCTGGCGCGTGAATTGCTGACGCAGATCCCTTTCAAGGCCTGGACTGCAAAGACCTGGCGCGGATTGGCGCGGTTGTATTTTTCCCCGCTGGAAAAGAACTGAGGGGGCGATGCAATGGGCTGGATTCAACGTTTTCTGGAAAAGCGCGCCAAGCGCGCCATTCGCAAGCTGCCGAAGATCGAGCGCTGTGTATTGAGGTCGGCATGACCCCGGAAGTTTCCGGCAACAGCTGGGCTGACAAGGCTCATGCCCTGGACCGCTATCGCTGGCGGCGGTTGCGCGAGCGTCATTCCTGGCTGGGCAGCCTTCTGCGCTTTGGTCGGGACGCTTGCGCAGACTGGTGGTTCGGTTGGAGGGCGCAGGCGCGCCTGGCAACCGAGGTCGTGGCCGAGCCCTGCGATTTCCTGTTGTTGCAGTCGGCATCCAAAGTCATTCCCTTGCAGCGCAAGAAGCTGCTGATTGCAGCGCTGCGCGCCAGCGGTCACTCACTGGTGGAAACCGCGCTGCAGGTGCCAGCGACCATTCTCGCCCAGCGTCTGCTCAAGCATCCGCAGCAGCCGGTGCCGCTGCGCTATTTTGGCTATGCCGCGCATGCTGAGTGGCTGGTGGCTCACCACCAGCCGAAGATTCTGCTCAACGACCGTAACGGTAGTCTGTATGTGCCTTTCCTGCGCCTGGCGCTGAACCGGCATCATCTCCTGTTGGTGCACCTGGCGCACGCGACCACGGTCGAGTCTTCGAGTCGTCTGGGCATGAACGACTACGACTATTACTTCATGTTCGGCCGCAGTTCGCTGGAAGCCCTGCAGTCACGGCCGCTGCGCTTCGGTAGTTCGAATGCGGTGCTGTCCGGTTCGCACATGATTGACGTTGCCTACGACTTGCCGCCACCGGATCCCGAGCGACAGGTGCTGCTGGTGCTGGGCGTCGGTCCGGACAAAGAGAAGGAGCGTGGTTACCAGCGAACCTACGCCCTGTTGCGCGACTGGGCGGTGCAGCACCCGGAGTACCAGGTGCTGATCAAGGCGCATCCGCGTAGCCAGGTATTGTTTTGGCACGGAGCGGCCGCGGCACTGCCCAACGTGCAGGTTCTGGACCGCGGAATCGGTCTGTCCGCAGCGCTGGGACTGGCTTCGATCGTGGTAAGCATCATGTCTAACGCGGTTATCGAGGCGGCTCTGGCGCGGCGCCCGGTCATTTATGTCAATGTCGGTGAACATCACGACATTTTTTCTCAGGAGCGCTTCCTGGGCGAGCGTGTTACCACGACTGCAGAGCTGGCCGAGCGGGTCGTCTGGACTCAGAGCAACTATCAGCAGTGCCTGGAGCGAGCCCGGCATTTCGCCGAGTTTCACCTGGAGCACGGGATAGAAGGGCTGGATACCACGATCGGGTTGTTGGTCGGTCTGTTGCAGGCAGAGCCTGTGCCCTCTCAGGTGCTTGACGGCACCGTTCAGTAGGGGCCCCGAGTCAGGCCATGCACATAAATAATCACGGTTGCGGTGAACGGAAAATGATTTGGCCCTTTGCACATGCCTGCGTCATCAATCTCGACAGTAGGAAGGATCGCTGGGCCCGCATACAGGCACACTTGCACGGCCTGGGATTGAAGGCCGAGCGTTTCAGCGCAGTGTCGATGCATCGGCTGGACGATGACCCGCCTTCGCCGCAACTGCGCGAGTTTTTGCTGCGCGTCGATGGCGACAGCGACAGGTTCGAACACAAGTTGCGCGCCACTTGGGCGTGCATGCGCAGCCATCTTGCGGTGATTGCCATGGCCAAGGCTCGCGGCTGGCCGCAGGTGCTGGTCCTGGAGGACGATTGCGAGTTTGAGTCCTATGCGCCTGCGGTCCTGCGTCGGGTGCCGGCGCAATTGTCGTCGCGGGATTGGACCCTGGTGTATCTGGGGGGCACGGTGAAGAAGGGCGGGCAGGCGCGCAAGGTTTCAGCCAGCCTGGTGGCGGTCAACCGGGTGCGCCTGGCTCATGCCTACGTGGTCAGGGCAGAGCTCTATGATCGGATCCTGCAGGAGGCCCCAGTCAGTGGGCTGCCGCTCGACTGGTATTACTCGGAAAGTCTCCTGCCCACGACCCGCGCGTTCCTTGTGCGCCCCCTGCTGGCCCGGCAAAGCCTGATGGTCATGAGTGATATCGAGCAGGTGGTACGCAAGCCCAAGCTCAAGACCCGACAACTCCTGGGCCGGATGGCTGCGCGTCTTCGCTATGGCCTGTTCGGATAGTGTGCCGGCAGTAGCCAGGAGGCACCACCGGTTCTATCCGCTCGCCAAGCCAAGGGAATGCACTTGCTTGTGCACGCATTTGACTGCGTTGTCCGGTGCCAGGATGGCGTAGCCCTGAAGCAGATCGGTAAAATGCGCGTCGAACAGCCAGCGCCGGTCTTCCATGTAACGCTGCATATGGCACAGGTTGCGTCGACGTAGCTCCAGACTCAGGGGCGAGGGCAGGAGGCGCAAGTCGGCCAGATCAATCAGGCCGAACTCGCCGTCGTCCAGCAAAAGAACGTTGCCAAGGTGCAATGAGCGGAAATAGACCCCGCGTTCGTGCAGTTCTGCCAGAAAGCGCCCAAAACGTTGCACCAGTGCCTGGCGCATGGCCACGCTGGGCATGGCTTGCAGCACCTGGCGCAGGGTTCGGCCTGACAGGGGCTGGTAGCGCACGGCGCTACTGCCATTGGGCATGCGGTACAGCTCAAGGATTGGCGGGGTGCTCAGGCCTGCACGGGCCAGGCGTTGGCTGTTTTCGGCGAAGCGCTCGGAATAGGGGTAGAAGCTGCCATAGGTATACCAACTGCGGGCACGGAACAGCTTCAGGAAACTGCCATCCTCGAGTTTGAGGACTTTGGGCCCAAGGCCGTCCTCTTCGACCACCGATGCGTTGGCTGTCATGCGTTGAGCGTCGTCGACAGCGAGACTGCGAATCGAAAGTCTCGACAGACGATTCGTGCGCCGGGCAATGCTCAGCCCGGCCATCAGTGCCAGCGGAATCCACAGCAGAAACCAATGTTCCCTGGGGGTGTACAGGATGTCGCCACCCTCCGCCAGACTGGCCCCTATACCGAATACCATCAAGGTCGACGCCAGGATGAACAGCGGTTGCGAGCGTTGGCGCCAGCAGTTGAAGAGCCCTAGAAGCTGCATGGCCAGCCAGGGCAGGAACCCGATAATGCCGACATAGAAGAGTACGCCCAGGGTAAAGCTATGGGGTTCGCTGAAGGCGTACCCAACCCCCGGATCGATGCTCAGCGTCGCGTCATAGCCATGACCAGTCCAGGGCGCATCAGCAATCAGATGCAGCGCCTGTTTCCAGATTTCGAAGCGGTAGGAGTCGCCGCGTGCCAGGAGCATGTCCGGTAAAGCGGCCAGCACGCTTGCAGCAATGACGCCCATGATGGCCAGCAGCAACAATGAACGACGGTTCCAGCAAATGAATGCCAGCCAGAGGCCTGCCATGGCGATGGCAACCAGAGGTGTTCTGGAGCTGGTTGCCAGGGCGGCCGCGAACATGACCAGAAAGGCTGGGACAATGCCGAACAGCAGCTTCGGATTGCGCACGGTCATGCCCAGAAAAAACCAATAGGTGCAGAAAAAGCCGAACAGGTGGGAGCTGAGCAGAGGGTTGTCAAAGGCGCCCCCGCCGATCATCCGATCGCCCGGCGTATAGTGCGACAGAAAAATATAAAGATTGACCACGCTGGCAGCCAACGCAATCAGGGCCGCGACCAGCAGGACAGGCTTGAAGCTTTCGGCGCGGTAGCGCAGCAGGAGGCTGGCGCCAGCAAAGAGCATGAAAATATACAGCGGTGGTTTTGCCAGGCTAAAGAGGCTGGCTGGCGTAGGGCTCCAGTTCAGCGACAGCAGCGCCCAGCCGGAATAAAGCAGGAATACCTGAACCAGCGGCTCTCGCAGGACGATCTTCAGTTCGCCGGGGCGTATGCACAGGGCGATCAGGGCGGGGGTGCTCACGAGGCCGTAAAACAGCTTTTGATGGACACCGCGCGAAGGCAGGAAAAACAGCCCGCAAAGCAAAAGAAAAAAACCGAGCGGCAGCACCCACAGACAGACGAAATCGAAAACCCGGGTCGCGTTGTTGTTGATCCTGCTGAATGGCATGCTGATCTGTATTCCGATTAAGGGTCAATAATACTAGCGTATCTGTTTACCCTGGTCCTGCGGAATATTGCCATCGGGCCACCGGTTCGAACGATCCCGGCTGAGACCGGAAGAAGCTGTGATAAAGTCAGCATCCTTTTTTTGAAAACTTCGCGTGATATGACCGACTCCAGTCTCTCCGCAAGCCCTTCGAGCTTGAAAATCTACTTCCGACTCCTCGGTTATGTGCGGCCTTACATCGGCCTGTTCGCGCTGAGTATTGTCGGCTTCCTGGTTTTCGCGTCGACTCAACCGATGCTTGGCTACGTGCTCAAGTATTTCGTCGATGGCCTGTCCAATCCCGAGGCCGCGCTGTTCCCCTCGATACCCTATCTGCGCGATCTGCAATTGATGCAGGCGGTCCCCTTGCTGATCATTTTGATCGCCGCGTGGCAGGGCGCCGGTTCATTTCTGGGCAACTTCTTCCTGGCCAAGGTCTCGCTGGGCCTGGTTCATGATTTGCGAGTTCAGCTGTTCAACAACTTGCTGGTGCTGCCGAATCGTTACTTCGATCAGCACAACTCCGGGCACCTGATTTCACGTATCACATTCAACGTGACCATGGTCACGGGGGCGGCGACAGATGCGATCAAGGTCGTGTTCCGGGAGGGCATGACGGTTGTCTTCCTGTTTATCTCCCTGTTGATCATGAACTGGCGCCTGACGCTGGTGATGGTCGCCATCCTGCCGCTGATTGCGTTCATGGTGAGTCGCGCCAGCTCCAAGTTCCGCAAGCAGAGCAAGAAGATCCAGGTGGCGATGGGCGACGTGACCCATGTGGCCTCCGAGACCATCCAGGGTTATCGCGTGGTCCGCAGTTTCGGCGGTGAAATCTACGAGCGCGACCGTTTCAAGCGCGCGAGCCAGACCAACACCGACAAGCAACTGCGCATGACCCGCACCAGCGCCGTCTACACGCCAATGCTGCAGTTGGTGATCTACACCGCCATGGCGGTGCTGATGTTCCTGGTGTTGGCCCTGCGCGGCGATGCGTCGGCGGGGGACATGGTGGCGTACATCACCCTTGCCGGCTTGCTACCTAAGCCGATCCGGCAGCTTTCGGAAGTCAGTTCGACGATCCAGAAGGGCGTTGCCGGTGCCGAGAGCATTTTCGAACAATTGGATGTGGAGCCGGAAGTCGACAAAGGCAGTATCGAGCGTGACTCCGTCACGGGGCGACTCGAGGTGCGTCACCTCAGCTTCACCTACCCGGGTACCGACCGTCAGGTGCTCGATGACATCAGCTTTTCTGTCGAGCCCGGGCAAATGGTTGCCCTGGTGGGTCGTTCAGGGAGTGGCAAGTCGACCCTGGCCAATCTGATTCCGCGTTTCTACCACCACGATAAGGGCGAGATTCTTCTCGATGGGACTGAAGTCGAGGAGTACAAACTGCTGAACCTGCGTCGGCACATCGCTCAAGTGACGCAACATGTCACCTTGTTCAGTGACACGGTGACCAACAACATTGCCTATGGAGACCTCGCTGGCGCTCCCCGTGAAGATGTCGAGAAAGCAGCGAAGGATGCCTATGCCATGGACTTCATTGCGCAGTTGCCTCAAGGCCTGGACACCCAGGTTGGCGAGAATGGTGTGCTGTTGTCCGGCGGCCAGCGTCAACGCCTTGCGATTGCCCGGGCGCTGTTGAAAAACGCCCCGCTGTTGATTCTCGACGAAGCGACGTCGGCCCTTGATACCGAATCCGAGCGGCATATTCAGGCCGCCCTGGATCAGGTAATGAAGGGCCGTACGACGCTGGTGATAGCCCACCGTTTGTCGACCATCGAGAAGGCCGATCTGATCCTGGTCATGGATCAGGGCCAGATTGTCGAGCGCGGTACCCATTCCGAACTCCTGGCGAAGAATGGCTATTACGCTCGATTGAATGCAATGGGCCTCGATACGCCCGCACCGCAAGGTATCGTCTGATACCCACATCAGGGTGAGCCATGCTCACCCTGAAACCGCCTCGGCGTGCAACGCGCTCAGAGTGTTTGTGTCCAGGTCTTTACATACTTGACTATGTCTAAATAAATTTCCGTATTTCGCCTGCTACGGTTCGAGCATGAATCATTGGCTTCGGGGTGGCTATCCGCCTCGCGTGGGTACCGGAATGTTGCAGCGCTTTTTATGGAAGTTGTTACCCAAACAGCAACGGGCGTTCCTGCTGGGGCGTTTGTCGGTCAGGGATCGGCAAGTCGTGAACAAGGCGATGTCGGCCAATGTGCGCTTCCCTCAGGCTTTCCAGCAGCGCTCCTGCGTGTTCATTCACATCCCCAAGTGTGCCGGGAGCAGCGTTTGCTCCGCGCTATTCGACGGCTGGATGCCTGGACATTTGCCGCTGTACTGGTACGAACAGCAATTTCCCGAGCAGTTTTCCCGCAGCTTCAAATTCACCTTCGTTCGTGACCCTTTGGAGCGGGCCTACTCGGCCTACGCTTTCCTGCGTGGCAACGAACTGGGGGCGCGCGACCGACAGGCCCAGGCGCTGGTTCGTCATTACCGTGACTTCGATGACTTCATCGGCCGCTGGCTGCATCCAGAGAACGTCCAGAAACAGCTGCATTTCGCTCCCCAGACCGACTTCCTGGTTGACTCCATGGGGTATATGGCTATGGATTTCGTGGGGTATCAGGAACACCTGGAGCGTGACTTTCAACTGCTTTGCGAGCATTTAGGGGGGGGCTCGTCATTACCCCATCTGAATGGCTCTCAGCATCGCCATTCGGCACCCGCCCGTGACTTTTGCTCGGTACGCACTCGCCGGTTGGTGCGACGGGTCTACCAACGTGACTATGAGATGCTCGGCTATGAGTAAATTGTCGTTTATCTGCGAACAACCTCCACAGATCCGCCCCTACGCATTGTCGCTGTCGATAACTGCTCGGGCTGCGCTCAAGAATCAGCAGCCGTGCTGTGTCTGGCTGACAGGGCTGTCCGGCGCAGGGAAGTCGACCTTGGCCAATGCGCTGGAGGTGCAGCTCAATGAGCAGGGGCGTCACACTTTTGTGCTCGATGGTGACAACCTGCGTAACGGTTTGTGTAATGACCTGGGCATGGGGGCTGCGGCGCGCAAGGAAAACATCCGACGTATTGCCGAGGTGGCCCGGTTGATGGTCGACGCGGGGCTGATTGTGATTGTCTCGGCAATCTCGCCGTTTCAGGCCGATCGAGCCTCGGCCAGAGCCTTGTTTCGTGCGGACGAGTTTCTTGAGGTGTATGTCAGCACGCCGTTCGATATCTGTGCCCGGCGCGATCCCAAGGGTTTGTATCAAGCTGCGCTGCTGGGTCGAATCAAGGACTTCACCGGTCTCGACAGCCCTTACGAAGCGCCGCAGCAGGCTGACTGTGAAATCAATACCGACGAGGTCGAACTGGCCGATGCGGTGCAGCATGTTCTGGCTGTGTTGCTTAAAAAATGAACAATATAGAGGCGTGATATACACCCGGTGAAGCTGTCGGACTAGCCAGCGTCCACCCTGTGCTAATATCCCGCCCCTGTTCATTTTGTATGTGGGTTGCTCCATGAAGTTGTCCATGCCGCGATTCGATCAAGCCCCTGTCTTGGTGGTCGGCGATGTCATGCTCGACCGTTACTGGCATGGTGGTACCTCACGGATTTCTCCTGAGGCACCGGTGCCGGTGGTCAAGGTCGAGCAAATCGAAGACCGCCCGGGCGGTGCTGCCAACGTTGCCTTGAACATTGCCGCGCTCGGCGCGCCGGCGTCCCTGGTCGGTGTGACCGGTGATGACGAGGCCGCCGACAGCCTGACCAATAGCCTTAAAGGCGCCGGTGTGCGTGCGTTGTTTCAACGCATCGCGCATCAGCCGACCATCGTCAAACTGCGGGTCATGAGTCGTCACCAGCAATTGCTGCGTATCGACTTCGAAGAACCGTTTGCCACAGACGCGCTGGCGCTCGGTGCTGAAGTCGACGGTCTGCTCGACGGCATCAAGGTGCTGGTGTTGTCTGACTACGGCAAAGGTGCGTTGAAGAATCACCAGGTGCTGATCCAGGCCGCACGTGCCCGTGGCATTCCGGTGCTGGCGGATCCCAAAGGCAAGGATTTCTCGATTTACCGCGGTGCCAGCCTGATCACCCCGAACCTCAGCGAGTTTGAAACCATCGTTGGCGGTTGCGCCGATGAGCACGACCTGGTGAGCAAGGGCGCGCAGTTGATGCACGACCTTGATCTTGGCGCCTTGCTGGTAACCCGTGGTGAGCACGGCATGACCTTGCTGCGTCCTGATCATCCGGCGCTGCACTTGCCCGCACGGGCCCGTGAAGTGTTCGACGTGACCGGTGCTGGTGACACGGTAATCTCTACACTGGCGGCGGCGATCGCTGCTGGCGAAGAACTGCCGCACGCGGTGGCCTTGGCCAACCTGGCCGCCGGCATCGTGGTCGGCAAGCTGGGTACGGCGGCGATCAGCGCTCCCGAGCTGCGTCGCGCGATTCAGCGTGAAGAAGGTTCCGAACGGGGTGTTCTGGGACTGGAACAACTGCTGCTGGCAGTCGACGACGCGCGTGCGCACAAAGAAAAAATCGTCTTCACCAACGGCTGCTTCGACATCCTCCATGCGGGCCACGTGACCTACCTCGAGCAGGCACGGGCGCAGGGCGATCGTTTGATTGTTGCAGTCAATGACGATGCATCGGTGAGCCGCTTGAAAGGTCCTGGACGGCCGATCAACAGCGTTGACCGGCGCATGGCGGTGCTGGCAGGTCTGGGCGCGGTGGACTGGGTGATCAGCTTCGCTGAAGGCACTCCGGAAAACCTCCTGACACAGGTCAAGCCGGACGTGTTGGTCAAGGGCGGCGATTACGGGATCGACCAAGTGGTCGGCGCCGACATCGTGAGCGCTTATGGCGGAACAGTGAAAGTACTGGGGCTGGTGGAAAACAGCTCGACCACCGCCATCGTTGAGAAGATCCGCAAGACCTGAGTAAGTCGCTACGCCCAAGATCAAAAGATCGCAGCCTGCGGCAGCTCCTACAGAGGTAATGGGTAGGAGCTGCCGCAGGCTGCGATCTTTTGCGTTTAGCTGCGGGCCTTGGCCGGGACCATCTTGCGCAGTATCTGTTTGGCCTTTCCGGTCAATCGACTGAAACCCGATGCCTTGCCCGGTTGGCTCAAACCCTGCTGCCTGAGCCAGTCCTTCCAGCGAATCCGCTCGTCACGCACCAGCCAGCCTTCCTGCTGGGCAAAACTTTCTGCCAGATACAGTCCGCGCGTGCTTGCCGGGTAGAGCTGATCTTTTTTCAGGGTGTAGAGCTCGGGCAACGGCTGGCCATCCTCAAGCGGCATCAGGTACAGGTCGGGGCGCTTGCGATCCAGTCGCGCGACGAGCTGATCACCTTCAAGACGTTCATCGACATGGAACAGGCTCAGGGATTTGGCTTCCTTGGGCACGTCCAGGCGCAAATCGTAGATCAACTGCAACGAAGCCGTGGGCAAATGCACGTAAGCCCGTGGGCGCTCGATCAGCTGCATAGTGGCGCAACGCACCGGACGTGCAGCGCCAGACAGCGGTGTCAGGCGAAACGGCAGGGCTTCGCGATAATGCAGTGCAGTGGCGTAGGGCGCGGGCAGCCAGGTGTCATTGAAGCGTCCGCCGAGCCAGCCTTCAGGGGTTTCCAGCAGGCATTCTTCGGCGATTTCCTGAATCGCCGTGTGCAACGGCAGGTTCAGTTCATGGGCCGGGACATAACCCGAGATCAGTTTGAGCACCACGTCGCCACGGTCCTGACGGCGCTGGCGGACCAGCACCCAGTAATCGCGATTTTGCCAGTGCAGGGTCAGGCGTACCGAGACACCGAGGTTGGCCAGTTCCAGCGAGAAGTGCTCTGGATTGGCCACCGTGACCGGGCGCCGACGTTGCAGGGTCTGGGAGAAATTCAGCGGCCTGCCGACACTCTGATAACTCAGGCCTTCGGGAGTCGCTTCGACGTATAACGGCAGGGTCTTGAAGTTGTTGGGGTTCTTTCTTATGAGCGTTCGCGGCATGTCGGCTCCTTCTTGCGTCGGGGTCGGCCGCTGTGGCGGCTGTTCAACGACTACCTAGGACTTGAGCAACGGTCGCCACGTTATGGGCGAGGTGCAGCGGATTAATGGTCCCGACAATAGCACTGGCGACACCGGGTTGCGCGAACAACAACTCGAAGCTGGCGCGTACCGGGTCCACACCGGGACTGAGGCAGACGTGACCACTGGCCAGAGCCTTCTTCACCAGGATCGCTTTGCCGTGCGCAGCAGCGTAGTCGATGACCGGCCGCTCGGCCTGCTCGTTGAGATTGTAGGTGACCATGGCGCAATCGCCTTGTTCCAGAGCCTTTAAACCGCCAGCAACGGTTTTGCCGGAAAACCCGAAGCCGCGAATCTTGCCTTCGCGCTTGAGCTCGGCGAGGGTCTGGTAGACCTCGCACTCGTTGAGGATCGCCAGATCGTTGCCATCCGAATGCACCAGCACCAGATCGATAAAGTCGGTTTCCAGACGTTGCAGGCTACGTTCGACGGAAAAACGCGTGTGTGCAGCGCTGAAGTCGTGGTGCGACAGGCCATCGGCGAATTCTTCACCGACCTTGCTGACAATCACCCAATCCTGACGCTGCCCGCGCAGCAATGGGCCGAGGCGTTCTTCGCTGCGGCCATAGGCAGGCGCGGTGTCGATCAGGTTGATGCCCAGGTCGCGGGTCAGCTTGAGCAGCCTGCGCGCTTCGTCATCGTCCGGGATCTGAAAACCGTTGGGGTACTTCACCCCTTGGTCGCGGCCGAGTTTCACCGTGCCCAGGCCCAGCGGCGAAACCACCAGGCCTGTGCTGCCCAGCGGGCGATGCAGGTCGTGCAGGGTGGCTTGGCTCATGGCAGCAGTTGCTCCCAGGCAGGCACGCCCATCGGTGGTTTTGGCAGCGTCGGCAACGGGGCCGGGTGGCTTGGCTGGATACCGTCGCGTTGCAGCGATGCAAGCACTCGGTCAGAGAAGTCCGGTGCCAGCGCCAGTTTGGTCGGCCAGCCCACCAGCAGACGGTCCTGCTCGGCGAGGAAGGCGTTGTCCGGGCGGCTCAGGCCCGATTGCAGTGGCTCGGCGCGCTCGACCCGCAAGGTCGCCCATTGCGCCTGACTGAGGTCGACCCACGGCAACAGGTTGCCGAGCTCTTTCTGTGCGGCGGCGATTTGCGCGGCGGGTTCGCGAGCCACGCCTTCGGTTTCGGCGATATCACCACCCAGGTACCAGACCCATTGACCATCGGCGGCCGGGTGGGTGGTGACCGTGATGCGCGGCTTTGGCCCGCCGCCCAGGCAGTGAGCGTACAGCGGTTTGAGGCTCGGGCCTTTGACCATGATCATGTGCAGCGGTCGACTTTGCATGGCCGGCTGGCTCAGGCCAAGGGTGCTGAGCAAGTCGGCATTGCCGGCGCCGGCGCTGAGGACGATGCGCTGTGCACGGATTTCGCGTTCGTCGACCCGCAGGCCGACCAGCTCGCCGTTTTCCAGTAGTGGCTCAATCTTCTGACCGGCCAGCAGGCCATCGCCGGCCAGCTCGGCCAGGCGTGCGATCAGGCTTGGCACGTCGACCACCAGCTCAGCCAGGCGATAAACCTTGCCCTTGAAGCGTTTGTCTTGCAGGGCGGGTGGCAGTTGCTCGCCCTTGACCTGATCGACCCGGCCACGCACCGCTTTGCTGGCGAAGAAACTGGTGAGGTTGCCGGCGAGGGTGCCGGGGGACCACAGATAGTGGGCTTCGGAGAGCAGGCGCACACCGGACAGGTCCAGCTCACCGTCGCCGGCCAACGCTTCACGCCAGCGTCGCGGCATGTCGGCAATGGCTTCCGAGGCTCCGGTCAACGCACCGTGCAGCGCATACTTGGCGCCGCCGTGGATGATCCCCTGGGACTTCACACTCTGCCCGCCACCGAGGCTGGCACTTTCCACCAGCACGGTCGAAAACCCCTGGCGGCGCAGGCGTGCGTTCAGCCAGAGGCCGGCGACACCAGCGCCGACAATCAGCACGTCGGTGGAAATAACGGATGGCATGCAGCGACCTCTAGAGTTCAAGAGTAGAGGCGCAGTATACAGATTCATGGGGCGCAGCCGTGGCGCGAAAAAGATCGCAGCCTTCGGCAGCTCCTACAGAAGCAGACCGTATCCACCTGTAGGAGCTGCCGAAGGCTGCGATCTTTTCTTTTTAATGTCCTGCGGTTTTCGAGAACAGCTGGATGACCGCCACGCCCAATACGATCAACCCCATGCCGAGCATGGCCGGGATGTCGAGTTTCTGGCCGTAGATAAACAATGCGGCGATGCTGACCATCACGATGCCCATGCCGGCCCACACGGCGTAGGTGACGCCGACCGGGATGGTGCGCACCACCAGGGTGAGCATCCAGAAGGCGATGCCGTAGCCGACAGTGATCAACAGCAGCGGGATCGGCGTGCTCAGGCCCTTGACCGCTTTCATCGATACGGTGGCGATCACCTCGGCGCAGATGGCGATAGCCAGGTAGTAGTAAGCGTTCATGGGGCGTTCCTCGTGTTTTGGACCTACTTGATAAAGTCGGCATTCTAGAGACTTTGGAGATGGGGTAAAGTCATTACCTATCTGATTTGAAGATGGGTTTAGCCATGAGTGTGCAATGGAGTCTGGAGCAGATGCGTTTGTTCGTCAGTGTTGCCGAGCAGCGTTCGTTTTCGGCTGTCGCGCGGGACCAACGTAAGGCACAGTCGGCGGTCAGTAGTTCAATTGCGCTGCTTGAAGCCGACCTTGGCGTGAACCTGTTTGATCGTAGCAGCGGTCGCCAGCCGCGCTTGACCGAAGCCGGCAGCGCGTTACTTGAAGAAGCGCGGGAAGTTTTACGTCAGTGCGAGCGTCTCAACGGCCGAGCGCTGGCGTTGGTGCGTGGGCAGGAAGCGCGGCTGCGTCTGGCGCAAGATGAGGCCATGCCTTATCAGCCGGTGCTCGACAGCCTTGAAGCATTGGCTGAGCAATTTCCCAGCCTGGAAGTGCAACTGGCCAGCGCCGCTCAGGGCGATGTGGCGCGCAAACTGCTGGAGCGCCAGGCCGATCTGGGCTTGCTGTTTTATCACGAGCAGATCCCCGAAGCCCTGGAGCGTCGGGTGCTGGGCAGTGTCGAGATGGTCACGGTGTGCGGAGTAGGGCATCCGCTGGCGGTAGAAGGGCAGGTCAATTGCCAGCAGATGGCGCAACATCGACAACTGCTGATGGCCACGCATTCCAGCGTCTACCCCGGCAGCGAGCAAGCCAGCCCGCAAGTCTGGCGCGCCGACAGTTTCTACGTTCTTGCCGAGTGGCTGATGCGTGGCCTGGGTTGGGGCTGGTTGCCGCGACATGTGGTGCAGTACCCGGCGTATCACGGGCAGATGGTCGAACTGGTCAGCGAGTGGACCCCGCCTGCCTTGGTGGTGGAACTGGTCTGGCGCCGTGATGAGCCATTGGGGCCGGCGGCGCGTTGGTTGGCGGAGCGTTTTGCCGTGCACTTGCAGGCGATCGGCTAAAAAAGCCGATAAACTCCGCCGCCATGAATAGAACTCTCTATACCGTGCTGTTTTACCTGGGGCTGCCACTGGTAGCGATTCGGCTGTGGTTGCGCTCGCGCAAGGCGCCAGCGTACGCCAGGCGTATTGGCGAGCGCTTCTCCATCGGCTTGCCGGTGATGAAGCCCGGCGGCATCTGGGTACACGCGGTGTCGGTCGGCGAGAGCATCGCTGCGGCGCCGATGATTCGCGCCTTGCTCGAACGTTATCCACAGCTGCCGATCACCGTGACCTGCATGACCCCGACCGGCTCCGAGCGGATTCACGCGATGTTCGCCCATGAGCCGCGCATCCAGCACTGCTACCTGCCTTACGATCTGCCGTGTGCGGCGGCGCGGTTTCTCGACAGGGTTCAGCCGAAACTGGCGGTGATCATGGAGACCGAGTTGTGGCCCAACCACATTCATCAGTGCGCCAAACGGGGGATTCCGGTGGCGCTGGCCAATGCTCGGCTCTCGGAGCGCTCGGCCAAAGGCTACGGCCGTTTCGGCAAACTGACGCAGCCGATGCTCGCCGAGATGAGCCTGTTCGCGGTGCAGACCGAAGCCGAGGCCGAGCGCTTTCGGCAATTGGGCGCGCGTGCGGAAACGGTTGAAGTGACCGGCTCGATCAAGTTCGACTTGCGCATCGACCCGCAGCTGCTGCAGCGTGCCGCTGAGTTGCGTCAGCAATGGCAGGCGGTCGAGCGTCCGGTGTGGATCGCCGCGAGCACCCATGAAGGTGAAGACGAAGTGGTGCTGGCGGCCCATCGGCAATTGCTCGCCAGCCACCCGGATGCGCTGCTGATTCTAGTGCCGCGTCACCCCGAACGCTTCAATCCGGTGTTTGAACTCTGCCAGCAGCAGGGTTTCAACACGATCCGCCGTTCGACCGGCGAAGCGGTCAGCACCAGCACTTCGGTGCTGCTCGGCGACACCATGGGTGAGTTGCTGTTTCTTTATGCCTTGGCCGACAGCGCGTTTGTCGGCGGCAGCCTGGTGCCGAATGGCGGGCATAACCTGCTGGAGCCGGCGGCGCTGGCCAAACCGGTGCTGAGCGGGCCGCACCTGTTCAACTTCCTTGAGATCGCCACGCTGATGCGCAGTGCCAAGGCGTTGCAGGAAGTGGATGACGCCCAAGGGCTGGCGCTGGCGGTGCAGCGACTGTTCGAGTTGCCACGCGATGCGCAACGGATGGCAGAGGCGGGGCTGAACGTGATGCGCGCCAATCAGGGCGCTTTGCAGCGTTTGCTGGATGGGTTGGGGCGGTTGATCAACCGTTAGATCGTGGTGTATGACATAAAAAGATCGCAGCCTGCGGCAGCTCCTACGGAGGAACACAAATTCCGCGTAGGAGCTGCCGCAGGCTGCGATCTTTTGCTTTTTATTGAACCGGATTAGCCTTCAGCTGTTCCGCTGCTGCCTTGGCCAGGTCCGGTGGCAGGAAGTCCTTGTCCGGGTTGTAGTCGGCCTTGAGGTAATGCTTCAGGTCCTGCAAGTCGCCCGGGCTCAGGGTGCCGGCCGCCTGCTTCAAACGCAGGTTGTCGAGGATGTAGTCGTAGCGGCTGTTGTTGTAGTTGCGCACCGAGGTGTACAGCTGACGCTGGGCATCGAGCACGTCGACGATATTGCGCGTGCCCACCTGATAACCGATTTCCGTGGCTTCCACCGCGCTCTGGTTCGAGATGATCGACTGGCGGCGAGCCTGCACCTGCTCGACATCGCTGTTCACCGCACGGTGCAGGTTGCGGGTGTTTTCCACCACTTGCCGACGTAGCGCTTCGCGTTGTTGTTCGCTTTGATCCAGGCGCGAGTACGACTCGCGAACCTGGGAGCTGGTCAGCCCGCCGCTGTAGATCGGAATGTTCAATTGCAGGCCGACCGTGCTTTGCGAGACGGTGCCCCCGTAAGGTTGGGGAAAGGCACTTGGGTTGCTGAAGCCCAGCGCATCGTTGTCACCGGTCTTGTACTGCGCCACGGCGTCAAGGGTCGGTGCGTGACCGGCCTTGCGCTGCTTGAGTGTCTCTTCGGCGGCGCTGACTGCGTAGTTGCTGGCCAACAGGTTGAGGTTCTGCCTGGCGGCAGTGTCGACCCAGGCCTTGGCGTCGTTCGGCGCTGGCGGCAGGACCGGCAAGGTGTGGACGATGCCCTGGATCGAGTTGTACTGACGGTTGGTCAGGGTGATCAGCGCTTCGAACGCATCATCCACCTGGCGCTGGGCGAGAATCCGGTTGGCGCGCGCGGTGTCGTAACTGGCTTGCGATTGCAGCACGTCGGTCTTGTCCGAGAGGCCCACATCGAAACGCTCATTGGACTGGTCGAGCTGGCGTTTGAACGCGGCTTCCTCGGCCTTGGTCGAGGCCAGGTTGTCCTGGCTGCGCAGCACGTTGAAGTAGGTTTCGGCGCTTTGCAGGATCAGGTTCTGCTCGGTCGCCGAGAGCTGCAGCGCCGCTTGCTCGTTGACATCCTTGGCCGCCTGAAACTGGAACCAGCGATCGGCGCGGAACAACGGCTGGGCCAGCGTCGCTTGATAGAAGTGGGCACTGCGATTGGCAATGGCCGACGGCTGGTCGATTTTCGTCCGTACATCGGCGACTTGAGCGCCACCCGAGAGGTTCGGCAGCAGGCCGGCGCGAGCCTGGGGCACGACTTCCTTTTGCGCGCCATATTGGGCGCGGGCGGCAGCCAGGTCGGCGTTGTTGTCTACCGCCTCCTGGTAGACGCTGACCAGATCGGTATTGGTCGATAAGGGCGCTTCTGCTGCCCAGGCCATTCCATTGGACGCACAAGACACGGCGAGGGCCAGTGAGAGTTTGCGCAGCATGAGGCGATCCCTAAGTTTTTATTACGTCGATAATTTGAGCGCCAAGGCTACGGCGCAGGCTCGGCAGCGTCAAGGCACAGCATGGCGTAGCGAGTGTAGTAGCGCCAACCTGCGGCAACAATCCTGCAATTACGCCATTCATCACGCTGTTTGCACCGGTGTTGGCGTTCTTTGCCGGTTGTGTCTAGACTGGCCGGGTTCTTGTCGGGGTGCCTTGCTATGAGGCTGAGATCGAATCATTTCGGATCCCGTTGAACCTGATCAGGTTTATGCCTGCGTAGGGAACAAGATTTCTCGTCACCCGGCGAGTCCTCTTGTGCTTCGTCCGGGATGTTGTTCGACAATCGAACAGCTCTCGTGCACTCAGCACAGCACTCATCCAGTTGGAGTTTTCACTGGTGGGCTGCGTCCATTCGTTACAGGTTCGCTCCGACAAAATTCCACTGCCTGGATGAAGTCTGGAGAGCCCGTGATGACTACAAAATCAAAAAATGCGATCAATCTGAGTGACTCGGCCAAGGTCGATCAACAATCGGTTCAGCCTTTTACCCGCTCGCAAAAAATCTATGTTCAGGGCACGCGCCCCGACATCCTCGTGCCGATGCGTGAAATCAGCCTGGACGTGACGCCAACCGACTTCGGCGGCGAAATCAACGCGCCGGTCGTGGTCTACGACACCTCGGGTCCGTACACCGATCCCAACGTGATTATCGATGTGCGCAAAGGCCTGGGTGACGTGCGTTCGCCGTGGATCGAAGCCCGTGGCGACACCGAGCGTCTGGCCGGTCTGAGCTCGAACTTCGGCCAGGAGCGCCTCGCCGACCCGGAGCTGACCAAGCTGCGTTTCGCTCACGTGAACAACCCGCGCCGCGCCAAGCCGGGCGCCAACGTCAGCCAGATGCACTACGCCCGCAAAGGCATCATCACCGCCGAGATGGAATACGTCGCCATCCGCGAAAACATGAAGCTCGAAGTGGCCCGTGCCGCAGGCCTGCTGGATCAGCAGCACGCTGGCCACAGCTTCGGCGCCAGCGTGCCGAAAATCATCACCCCGGAATTCGTCCGTGACGAGATCGCTCGTGGTCGCGCGATCATTCCAGCGAACATCAACCACACCGAACTGGAACCGATGATCATCGGCCGTAACTTCCTGGTGAAGATCAACGGCAACATCGGCAACAGCGCACTGGGTTCGTCCATCGAAGAAGAAGTGGCGAAACTGACCTGGGGCATTCGCTGGGGTTCGGACACGGTCATGGACCTGTCCACCGGCAAGCACATTCACGAAACCCGCGAGTGGATCATCCGCAACTCGCCGGTGCCGATCGGTACCGTGCCAATCTATCAGGCGCTGGAAAAAGTCGGCGGCGCCGCCGAAGACCTGACCTGGGAGCTGTTCCGCGACACGCTGATCGAGCAGGCCGAGCAGGGCGTCGACTACTTCACCATCCACGCCGGTGTGTTGCTGCGCTACGTGCCGCTGACCGCCAAACGCGTGACCGGTATCGTTTCCCGTGGTGGTTCGATCATGGCCAAGTGGTGCCTGGCGCACCACAAAGAGAACTTCCTCTACACCCATTTCGAAGACATCTGCGAAATCATGAAGGCCTACGACGTCAGCTTCTCGCTGGGCGATGGCCTGCGTCCGGGCTCGATTGCCGACGCCAACGACGAAGCGCAATTCGGTGAGCTGGAAACCCTCGGCGAGCTGACCAAGATCGCCTGGAAGCACGACGTGCAGTGCATGATCGAAGGCCCGGGCCACGTGCCAATGCAGTTGATCAAAGAGAACATGGACAAGCAGCTCGAGTGCTGCGACGAGGCGCCGTTCTACACCCTCGGTCCACTGACCACCGACATCGCGCCGGGTTACGACCACATCACCTCCGGTATCGGTGCGGCGATGATCGGCTGGTTCGGTTGCGCCATGCTGTGCTACGTCACGCCGAAGGAACACTTGGGCCTGCCGAACAAGGATGACGTGAAGACCGGGATCATCACCTACAAGATCGCCGCCCACGCAGCGGACTTGGCCAAGGGGCATCCGGGCGCGCAGATCCGCGACAACGCCTTGAGCAAGGCGCGTTTCGAGTTCCGCTGGGAAGATCAGTTCAACCTCGGTCTGGATCCGGACACCGCGCGTTCGTACCACGATGAAACGCTACCAAAGGACTCGGCCAAGGTCGCGCATTTCTGCTCGATGTGCGGGCCGAAATTCTGCTCGATGAAAATCACCCAGGAAGTCCGCGAATATGCGGCCAACCAGCGGATCGAAACCGTCGATGCCGAAGTTGCCCAAGGTCTGGCTGAACAGGCTGAGCGCTTCAAGCAGGAAGGCAGTCAGCTGTACAAGAAGGTTTGATCTGACCTGAGGTTGGCGGTGCCTGCACCGCCGCCATCGCGAGCAAGCTCGCTCCCACATTTGATTTGTGCCGTTCACAAGTCCCCTGTGGGAGCGAGCTTGCTCCGGGCGGCGATCCGACGATGGCGTCAGACCAGACGGCCATGATCTCAATGACACACTTTATCCCTCCGAGATAACACCCTTGAGCATTCCAGCCAGTACCTATTCCCCCGACCACGCCGTGCCTCTGGCCCAGCGTGTCTTCGGCGCCCGCGATCTGTTCTCCCTGTGGTTCTCCCTCGGCATCGGCCTGATGGTCTTGCAGACCGGCGCCTTGCTCGCGCCAGGTCTCGGTCTGTCCGGCTCGCTTCTGGCGATCTTCCTCGGCACCCTGGTCGGCGTTTTGCTGCTGGCGTGTGTCGGGGTGATCGGCAGCGATACCGGTCTGTCGGCCATGGCCGCACTCAAACTCAGCCTCGGTACTCGCGGCGCGAGTCTGCCGGCACTGCTGAACCTGCTGCAGTTGATTGGTTGGGGCTCGTTCGAAATCATCGTCATGCGCGACGCGGCCAGCCTGCTTGGCGCTCGTGCATTCAGCGACGGTAGTCTGGTGGCCAATCCATTGCTCTGGACCCTGGTATTCGGCGCCCTGGCCACCTTGCTCGCCGTCAGCGGTCCGTTGACGTTCGTCCGCCAGATCCTGCGCAAGTGGGGCATCTGGTTGCTGTTGGCGGCGTGCATCTGGTTGACCTGGAACCTCTTCGCCAAAGCCGATCTGGTCGCGCTGTGGGCGCAGGCCGGTGACGGTTCGATGCCGTTCGCCGTGGGTTTTGACATTGCCATCGCGATGCCGCTGTCGTGGCTGCCACTGATTGCCGACTACTCACGTTTCGGCAAGCGTGCGAAAAGCGTATTCGGCGGCACGGCGCTGGGCTTCTTCATCGGTAACTTCTGGCTGATGAGCCTGGGCGTTGCCTACACCCTGGCGTTTGCCCCGAGTGGTGAAGTCAATGCCTTGCTGTTGGCGCTGGCCGGTGCCGGTTTGGGCATTCCGCTGTTGTTGATTCTGCTTGATGAGTCGGAAAACGCTTTCGCCGACATTCACTCTGCGGCGGTGTCCAGCGGGATTCTGTTGCGCATGAACGTCGAACACCTGGCCTTGGTCATCGGTGTGATCTGCACCTTGATCGCGTGCCTGGCGCCGTTGGCTCAGTACCAGAACTTCCTGCTGTTGATCGGCTCGGTGTTCGCGCCATTGTTCGGCGTGGTGCTGGTGGATCACTTCATCCTGCGCAAGCGCAGTGCCCAGGTTGCATCAGCTGCATTGCGCTGGCCGGCGTTGCTCGCCTGGTTGGGCGGGGTGAGTACCTATCACTTGCTGGCGAATCTGTATCCGGAGGTCGGCGCAACCCTGCCATCGCTGGTGCTGGCAGGGCTGCTGCAACTGCTGCTGGGTCGGGTCTTCAGTTACGCTCAGGCACCAGCTCAGGCTTGATCTGACCCTTGAGGCGGGCGTAGGGGATGGTCATCTCGATGAGGCCAAGCGAGTAGGGCGCGATGGTCGCGACGTTGTACTTGAGAACCACCCCGGCGCCGGTCAAGGCCACGTTCGGGGTTTTCTGGAAGGGCCAGCTTTTGACGAAGTCCGGGTCCCGATCCATCTGCGAATTGATCAGCCAGCTATTGTGCGCGACTTGTGCGGTCTTCCAGAACGCCCCTTCTTGCCCCGGCAAGAGCATGTCGCTCAGGCTCAGCTCTTTTTGCAGCTGACGCGAGTAGTTGATGAAACCCCGCCCCGGCGTGTCATTGGCCGTGCCCGTGTCCAGATAGCTGGACACTTCAATGATCACCAGTCCGTCATGCTGCTCACGTACCTTGGCTTGCAAGTAGCTGCTGTTGCGCTCGCCTGATTCATGCAGGAACTGTTCGCGGTAGGCGTTGAGGGAAGCGGGTAGCGCCGCGCCCGCTGAGGTGCGGGTCATTTGCAGCAGGCGTTGTTCGACGATCCGGTCCAGTTGCGGTTCGGTCGGAAAATGCACCGTGTCGATATTTACCACTGGGCAGTCAGGACCGTCGCAACCCGGTTTGACCTGCTCGGACGCCTCGTGAGTGGATACCACCTGTGCCCGATAGCTGGGTTGGAACAGGCTTTGGCAAGCGCCGAGCGTGAGGGCAATACAGGCCACGGAGGCGATTTTCAACAGCGACATGGGCGTCCTTCATGAATCAGTGAAAGGCAAAAGTTACCGGCTTCGACTGCCAGCGGTGCGGTCGGTTCGCCACTAAGCTCAATAGAGCTAATTAGAGTTGTTTTCACCCCTTGCCGTCTATCCCGCTGACTGTAAAGGGGCTGCATCAAAGGGTACGGGCGCGTTAGGATGGCGCGAAGACTGGGGGGAGCCTCGGACAGATTGACAGTAAACGAGGATTGTTATGACTGATTTTGCCAATGCCACCCCGACCATCGTAGACGTCGTGCGCAGCGAGAACTGCTACAAGGGTTTCTACAAGCTTGATCGCGTGCAACTGCGCCATGAGCTGTTTGCCGGTGGCATGAGTCGCGAGATCAGCCGCGAGTTGTTCGTTCGGCATGATGCGGTGTGTGTATTGCCTTACGATCCACAGCGGGACGAAGTGGTATTGATCGAGCAATTTCGCGTCGGTGCGATGGGCAAGACCGATAACCCGTGGCTGATCGAACTGGTCGCCGGTCTGATCGATAAGGATGAACAACCGGAAGAAGTTGCTCACCGCGAAGCGCAGGAGGAAGCTGGGCTTGTATTCACTGCTCTGTGGCCGATGCTCAATTATTTTCCGTCGCCCGGTGGCAGTACCGAATATGTGCACTTGTATCTGGGGCGGTGTGACAGTAACGGGGCCGGCGGCCTGCATGGGCTGGTGGAGGAGGCAGAAGACATTCGCGTGACGGTCTGGGACTTCGAAGATGCCCTGCAAGCCGTACGTGATGGACGGATTTCCAATGCGGCAAGCATCATTGCCTTGCAATGGCTGGCTTTGAACCGCGTTGAAGTGAGGGGGCTATGGTTGTAAACAAACAGCGCGATCGTTATCGGGTCGACCTCGTGGGGCTGCAAAGCTCGTGCGAGGCCAACTACGCCCGTCTGATGCGCCTGTTGCCGGAGATGCGCAACCAGCCGGCTGCCCGGCGCATTGCCATGACCCAGGGCGAGCAGATGCTGGGCGTGCTGATGCTGGAAGTGCTGCAAGCGTGTCCGTACACCACGACCCTGCGAGTGCGCCAGGAGCACAGCCTGCCGTGGCTGCCGGTGCCGCAGCTGGAAGTTCAGGTCTACCATGACGCGCGGATGGCCGAAGTCATCAGCGCCGAACATGCGCGGCGCTTTCGCGGCATCTATCCTTACCCGAATGCGTTGATGCACCAGCCAGACGAAAAAGCCCAGCTCAATGTATTCCTCGGCGAATGGCTGAGTCATTGCCTGGCCTGTGGGCATGAGTTCGAAGCTGTGCGCTAGCGATGCGTGAGTTGTGAACTGCGTCCGGTTCACCGGTTTCCTCTTTTCAATTTCCCCCAGCATAATTGCGCGACTCATCCACCTCCGTGATCACGCCTTGGGAGAACGCCTTGCCGAGCGTATCCACTCTGACCGCCAACGATGCCGTATTGCTGGTGCAGCTCTCTGACAGTCATCTGTTCGCCGAGGCGGATGGGGCGTTGCTGGGCATGAATACCCGCGACAGCCTGCAAAAAGTTATCGAGTTGGTGCTGGCGCAGCAGCCGCACATCGACCTGATGATCGCCAGCGGTGACCTGTCCCAGGACGGCACGCTTGAGTCGTATCAGCAGTTTCGCGAGATGACCCGGCAGATCGATGCGCCCGCTCGCTGGATTCCGGGCAACCACGATGAGCCGCAGATCATGGCCCAGGCGGCGGTCCAGAGTCAGTTGCTTACGCCTGTGCTGGACATCGGTAACTGGCGGGTCACTTTGCTGGACTCGGCGGTGCCCGGCTCGGTGCCAGGGTATTTGCAGGATGATCAGTTGCAATTGCTCGCCCGCGCCCTGAGCGAAGCGCCGGAGCGCCATCATCTGGTGTGCTTTCACCATCATCCGGTGTCCATCGGTTGTGCCTGGATGGAGCCGATCGGCCTGCGCAACCCGGAAGCCTTGTTTGCCGTGCTCGATCGTTTTCCACAGGTTCGGGCAGTGCTCTGGGGTCATGTACATCAGGAAATCGATCAATTACGCAACGGCGTGCGGCTGATCGCTTCGCCGTCGACCTGCATCCAGTTTGAGCCTGGCAGCGTGGATTTCAAGGTCGATACCCTGGCACCAGGCTATCGCTGGCTGCGGTTACTGCCGGACGGACGGCTGGAAACCGGGGTCGAGCGCGTGACCGGGTTCGAGTTTCAGGTTGATTACGGCTCCAACGGCTATTGATTCACCCGCGTAGGAGCTGCCGAAGGCTGCGATCTTTTGATCTTCCTGGGGCGCGTCTGGCAAAAATCAAAAGATCGCAGCCTTCGGCAGCTCCTACGGTGAGTGGGTAGTTGATATCTTTTTGATGCTCCCCCAAGCCTGTCGAAGTCCCTGTAAACTGCGGCATCTTTGCCCGTCACACAGGGAGCTCGCATGTCTGGTTCGATCCTCTATATCCATGGTTTCAACAGCGCACCCTCGTCGAAAAAGGCCTGTCAGCTGGTCGGCGTGATGGATCGTCTGGGTCTGGGGGACCAGTTGCAGGTGCCGGCCTTGCATCACCATCCGCGTGAGGCCATCGGTCAGCTGGAGCAGGCGATTGCCAGACTGAGGCGGCCACTGCTGGTCGGCAGCTCCCTCGGCGGCTACTATGCCACTCACCTTGCCGAGCGCCATGGCCTCAAGGCCCTGTTGATCAACCCGGCCGTCAACCCGCATCGGATGTTCGACGGATACCTGGGCACCCAGAAGAACCTGTATACCGAAGAAACCTGGGAATTGACCCACGACCACGTGACGGCCCTGGCTGAGCTGGAAGTGCCGGCGCCTCAGGACCCACAGCGGTTTCAGGTGTGGTTGCAAACCGGGGACGAAACGCTGGACTATCGCCTCGCCCAACAGTATTACCGAGCCTGCGCCTTGCGCATCCAGGCCGGCGGCGACCATAGTTTCCAGGGCTTTGCCGGGCAATTGCCGGCCCTGTTGAGTTTTGCCGGCATCGGCGCAGATGTGTACCAGGCGATCGATTTCACAGCACTGTGAACCCTCGCCCCTATTTTCATTGAACGACTGACGACGAGACCCCATGGCCACTCCCAGCGCTAGCTCTTATAACGCAGACGCCATCGAAGTCCTCTCGGGCCTCGACCCGGTGCGCAAACGCCCCGGCATGTACACCGACACCAGTCGGCCGAACCACCTCGCCCAGGAAGTCATCGACAACAGTGTCGACGAAGCCTTGGCCGGGCATGCCACATCGGTGCAGGTCATCCTCCACGCCGATCACTCCCTGGAAGTCAGCGATGACGGCCGTGGCATGCCGGTGGACATTCACCCCGAAGAGGGCGTCTCGGGCGTCGAGCTGATCCTCACCAAGCTGCACGCCGGCGGCAAGTTCTCCAACAAGAACTACCAGTTCTCCGGCGGTTTGCACGGGGTGGGTATCTCGGTGGTCAACGCCCTGTCGACCCAGGTTCGGGTGCGCGTCAAACGTGACGGCAACGAGTACCAGATGACCTTCGCCGATGGCTACAAGGCCACCGACCTGGAAGTGATCGGCACCGTTGGCAAGCGCAACACCGGGACCAGCGTGTACTTCGCGCCGGACCCGAAATACTTCGACTCACCGAAATTCTCCATCAGCCGCCTCAAGCACGTACTCAAGGCCAAGGCCGTATTGTGCCCGGGTCTGCTGGTCAGCTTTGAAGACAAGGCCACCGGCGAAAAAGTCGAATGGCATTACGAAGACGGTCTGCGTTCCTACCTGGTAGACGCGGTCAGTGAATTCGAGCGTCTGCCGGACGAGCCTTTCTGCGGCAGCCTGGCCGGTAATAAAGAAGCGGTCGACTGGGCGTTGCTGTGGCTGCCTGAAGGTGGCGACAGCGTGCAGGAAAGCTACGTCAACCTGATCCCGACGGCCCAGGGCGGTACTCACGTCAACGGTCTGCGTCAGGGCTTGCTCGACGCGATGCGTGAGTTCTGCGAGTTCCGCAGCCTGCTGCCGCGTGGCGTCAAGCTGGCGCCGGAAGACGTCTGGGAGCGCATTGCCTTCGTCCTGTCGATGAAGATGCAGGAACCGCAATTCTCCGGCCAGACCAAAGAGCGTCTGTCGTCCCGCGAGGCGGCGGCGTTTGTTTCCGGTGTGGTCAAGGACGCTTTCAGCCTGTGGCTCAATGCTCACCCGGAGCTGGGCCTGCAACTGGCCGAGCTGGCGATCAACAACGCCGGCCGTCGTCTGAAGGCCAGTAAAAAGGTCGAGCGCAAACGCATCACCGCGGGGCCGGCGCTGCCGGGCAAACTTGCCGATTGCGCCGGGCAGGACCCGATGCGTTCCGAGCTGTTCCTGGTGGAAGGTGATTCCGCTGGCGGTTCGGCCAAGCAAGCGCGGGACAAAGAGTTTCAGGCGATCCTGCCGTTGCGCGGGAAGATTCTGAACACCTGGGAAGTCGACGGCAGCGAAGTGCTGGCCAGCCAGGAAGTGCACAACATTGCCGTGGCCATTGGTGTCGACCCGGGCGCGGCGGACATTAGCCAGCTGCGTTACGGCAAGATCTGCATCCTCGCCGACGCCGACTCCGACGGTCTGCACATCGCGACCTTGCTGTGTGCCTTGTTCGTCCAGCATTTCCGCCCGTTGGTGGACGCCGGTCACGTCTATGTGGCGATGCCGCCGCTGTACCGCATCGACCTCGGCAAAGAGATTTACTACGCCCTCGATGAAGCCGAGCGCGATGGCATTCTCGATCGTCTGGTGGCCGAGAAGAAACGCGGCAAGCCGCAGGTCACCCGATTCAAGGGGCTGGGTGAAATGAACCCGCCGCAACTGCGTGAAACCACCATGGACCCGAACACTCGGCGTCTGGTGCAGCTGACGCTGGATGATTTCGAAGCCACGTCGGAAATGATGGACATGCTGCTGGCGAAAAAACGCGCTGGCGACCGCAAGTCCTGGCTGGAATCCAAAGGCAACCTGGCCGAGGTTCTGGCCTGATGCGGAGCGGTTTCGCCCCCGCGTTGCTGGTTGTTCGCGGCTGAAGCCTTGCAGGAACATCGACGCTGAAAAAACTTGAATTTACCCAGCGCGGTGGCACCTTGCTGCTGCGCCAGACAACGAACTGATGAGGCCCGCATGAGCGACTCCCTGGATCTCAGCCTGGACGGCGTTGAACGCCGCTCACTGGCTGACTTCACCGAAAATGCCTACCTCAATTACTCCATGTACGTGATCATGGACCGTGCACTGCCGCATATCGGCGACGGCCTGAAGCCTGTACAGCGGCGTATCATCTACGCCATGAGCGAGTTGGGGCTGGATGCTGACTCCAAGCACAAGAAATCCGCGCGTACGGTCGGTGACGTGCTCGGCAAGTTCCACCCTCACGGCGACTCGGCGTGCTACGAAGCCATGGTGCTGATGGCCCAGCCATTCAGCTACCGCTACACGCTGGTGGACGGGCAGGGTAACTGGGGTGCGCCGGATGATCCGAAATCCTTCGCCGCCATGCGTTACACCGAGGCGCGTCTGTCGCGTTATTCCGAAGTGCTGCTCAGCGAACTGGGCCAGGGTACGGCGGATTGGGGCCCGAACTTCGATGGCACCCTCGACGAGCCGCTGGTATTGCCGGCACGTTTGCCGAACATCCTGCTCAACGGCACCACCGGTATCGCCGTGGGTATGGCCACCGACGTTCCGCCGCACAACCTGCGGGAAGTTGCCACGGCCTGCGTGCGTTTGCTCGATGAACCCAAAGCCACGGTCGAGCAGCTCTGCGAACACATCCAGGGCCCGGATTATCCGACCGAAGCGGAAATCATCACGCCGCGCGCCGATCTGCTGAAAATCTACGAAACCGGTCGCGGTTCAGTGCGCATGCGCGCCGTGTACCACGTCGAAGACGGCGACATTATCGTCACCTCACTGCCGCATCAGGTTTCCGGCGCCAAAGTGCTGGAACAGATTGCCGCGATGATGCAGGCCAAGCCGTCCAAGGCGCCGCAAGTGGCGGACCTGCGCGATGAGTCGGACCACGAGAACCCGTGCCGTATCGTGATCATTCCGGTCAATAGCCGGGTCGATCATGAAGCGTTGATGCAGCACCTGTTCGCCAGCACCGAGCTGGAGTCGAGCTACCGGGTCAACATCAACATCATTGGCCTGGATGGCAAGCCGCAGCTGAAGAATCTGCGAGCGTTGCTGGTGGAATGGCTGGAGTTCCGGGTTAATACCGTACGCCGCCGCCTGCAATTCCGTCTGGACAAGGTCGAGCGTCGCCTGCACCTGTTGGACGGTTTGCTGATCGCTTACCTCAACCTGGATGAAGTGATCCACATCATCCGCACCGAGGAGCACCCGAAGGCCAAGCTGATCGAGCGTTTCGCCCTGAGCGAAATCCAGGCCGACTACATTCTCGACACCCGCCTGCGTCAATTGGCGCGTCTCGAAGAAATGAAGCTGCGCGATGAGCAGGACGAACTGCTCAAGGAACAAGCCAAGCTGCAAGCCCTGCTGGGCAGCGAAGCCAAGCTGAAGAAGCTGGTGCGCACCGAGCTGATCAAAGACGCCGAAACCTATGGCGATGACCGTCGCTCGCCGATTGTCGAACGTGCTGAAGCCAAAGCGCTGACCGAGCACGATCTGCTGCCGAACGAAAAAGTCACTGTGGTGCTGTCCGAGAAAGGCTGGGTGCGCTCGGCCAAGGGCCACGACATCGACGCCACCGGGCTTTCGTACAAGGCCGGGGATTGCTTCAAGACGGCGGCTGCCGGTCGTTCCAACCAGTTTGCGGTGTTTATCGATTCCACCGGCCGCAGTTATTCGGTGCCGGCGCACACGTTGCCATCGGCCCGTGGCCAGGGCGAACCGCTGACCGGCCGATTGACGCCGCCGCCAGGGGCAACCTTCGAATGCGTATTGATGCCGGAAGACGATGGGCTGTACGTCATCGCTTCGGACGCCGGTTACGGTTTCGTGGTCAAGGGTGAAGACCTGCAAGCCAAAAACAAGGCCGGCAAAGCGCTGTTGAGCCTGCCGAACAACGCCAAAGTGATCCTGCCGCGCCCGGTCACCGACCGTGAGCAGAACTGGTTGGCCTCGGTAACGACCGAAGGTCGCCTGCTGATCTTCAAAATCAGTGATCTGCCGCAGCTGGGCAAGGGCAAAGGCAACAAGATCATCGGCATCTCCGGTGAGCGCGTGGCCAGTCGCGAGGAATATGTCACCGACATCGCGGTATTGCCGGAAGGCGCGACCCTGGTCTTGCAGGCCGGTAAACGCACGCTGTCGCTCAAAGCCGACGACCTCGAACACTACAAAGGTGAGCGCGGACGCCGTGGCAACAAGCTGCCACGGGGCTTTCAGCGTGTCGATGCACTATTGGTAGAAACTCTCAATTAAGCGCTCCAGGGGGCTCGATCTACGATTTAACCCGTAGATCGATGCTTTCGCGCTGGAGTCGCAAGCCATATTCACGGATGATATGGCCTTTCAAGCGCGGGCGTGGTCCTGCGTTCTTCATATTGATTGAGTATTTTTCACTGTGGCGGGCCTGTTGGCCGTCACTTGGATGGGATGATGACTGTTCTGCGCTTTCCTCTAATTTTGTTGCTCGCTGGCGTTTTCAGCCTGGCGGGTTGCAGCGTTCACCAACCGGTGTCGCTGTATCAGCTGGACAGCGGAAGTCCGGCTCAGCCTGCGCAAAGCGCGGGCATGGCGGTTTTGCTGGGCCCGGTATCGATCGCTGATTACCTGCAACGTGAAACCCTGTTGCAGCGCCAGCCGGATGGCAGCCTGCAAGCGTCGGCCGACGGTCGTTGGGCCGGCAGCCTGTCTTCGGACATCAATCAGCTTTTATTGCGTCAGGTGGCCGGCCATCTGGACAGCCAGCGCGTGGTGCTGGCGCCGGCGACCTTGGGTTTCACCCCGGATGTACAGGTTTTGCTGTCGATCACTCGTCTGGATTCGGGTGAGTCGCAACCGGCGATCCTCGATGCTCAATGGCGCTTGATTGACCGTCGCGGCCAGGTGCGTGACAACCGCATCGTTCATTTGCAAGAGCAACATGCGAGCGGTACGGCGGCGCAGGTGCGGGCCCAGGGTGTGTTGCTGCAACGCTTGGCCGAGCAACTGTCGGCCGCGCTCAAGCCACTGGCCAATCAGCCACCGGTTGTCGATGTACCGCGTAAACCTGCGCCCAACAAGCCTGCGACGCCGGCAGGACCAGAAAAACCGAAGATCCCGATAGCTTCACCGATTCGCACGGACATGGAAGTGTTCAGGTTTTAAGGTGATTGCTGTACAGACAAAGCCCGCGTTGATGCGGGCTTTGTTGTTTCTGCAGGTTGGAGATCTCTAGCGTTGCCCTCGGCCTCATCGCGAGCAAGCTCGCTCCCACAGTGGATTTATGGGTGGCCGAGATCACTTGTGGGAGCGAGCCTGCTCGCGATGAGGTCGGAACAGGCAACAAAAAGCCCGCAGACGATCACTCGTCTGCGGGCTTTTGCGTTCACGGGCCGGATTCAGCTCTTGGCGCGTGTCTCATGCATGCGCGCCAGTTGCCGCTCCAGCATCGATGGATAAGGCTCCATCAACCGCTCGACGCAGCAAGCGCCTTCAGGACTGGCGATTGGGCGGATCCGCGCGCGTTGGCGGATCAGCACATCGTCACTGATCTTGCGTTCCACCAGCAACAGGTTGCGGCTGTGCTGGGACAAGGCGAGGGCGTCCTGAGCGGTTTCGGTCAGCAGCAGATCAATCTGGCTGAGGCCGAAGAGCTCATCACCCAGGGTCAGGCCCAACTGCAATTGCAGGGTGATGCCGCTGTCGGCGACTTCGATCTGCAACTGGTGGCCGAGCGCACGCAGCAACTCGCCGCAGCAAATGGCGTTGGTCAGGTAGTCGTCGCCACTGTCTTCACTGTGGAACAGCATCAGTGTGCTGCCGTCATTCAGGGTGTGCAGTTCGCTTTGATACAGCGAAGCCGCCTGGTCCAGACAGTCGCGATAACGCTCCAGCAGTTCGGTCAGGCGCGCACGCGGCAGGCGGCGCAGTTGATCCTGAGCACCCAGTTGCACCGCCAATACCGCGCTGTGCTGTGGTTGCGCCGGGGCAGCAGGCTTGGGTTGCGGTTTGGCAACCGGCGCAGCTTCAGCGGTGTCGCGAAGGTCGGCAAACGGATCTTCTTCGTCCAGTTCATCTTCCTCAGCGCTGACCACATGCCGTTGTGCCGGTTTCAGGCCCGCCACCGGAGCGCTCTCGTCGAAACTCGGGTCGCGCAGGTTACGCACTTCGAAGCCAGGCTCGGCCTCTTCGGTGTCGTCGTAATCGTCGAATTCAGGCTCCGGAACCGGTTCAGGCTCGACCCGCTCAGGTGCAAAACTGCTGTGCAGCTGGCGGGCGAGATCGCCGATCTCATCCTGGCGATCAGTCGCCGGGGTGTGTTCGTCAATATCGCGCAGCCACACTCGCAATTGCAGCAGCGGCGTGGAAATGTGCCGACCCAGGCGCAAGCTCAAGGCCAGGGACAAGGCCAGCAGGATAGCGCTGAGAATGCCCATGCTTTGCAGGCTGATGGTCATCGGCTGCTGGAACTGTGCCATGTCCAGGCTGATCCGCAGTTGACCGGCGGTCACGTCCTGAAAGGTGATCTTGCTCTCGTACATGCCTTCGGCTTCGCCGAGCAAACCGTGCTTGGGGCGCTGCCCGGACTCGGCGAGAATCCGGTTGTCCACGCTATAAATAGCCGCGTGAGCCACCAACGGGTTCTTGGTCAGGTTATTCAGCAGCACGTTGAGGCTGAGGATGTCGTTGGACACCAACAGTTCGGTCGCTGACATCGCCGTCTGGGTCGTCAGGCTTTGGCCGAGGGCATCCGCTTGCTCGTGCATGGCTTGTTTGAACTGCAGACCCATCACGCAGGCGTAGATCACCAGGGCCAATGCGACCAGGATCACGTTATGGCTGGCAATGCGCAATGCAATCGGTACACGGCGGTGGCGCAGTGCCCGGAAGATCAGCAGAAAGAAGTTATCGGTTTTGACTGGCGTAGGCCGGTTCACTGAGCTCGGCTCTTTTGTCCGTGAAGTTGAGGCGCAGTATAGCGACAGGCCCCAGACCGGCAAAGCGTTGGCTGTGCCCGATGGTCACTGAAAATGGGTAGAATGCGGTTTTTTCCACTTGCGGGGGTGCGCCTTGCGCGAAATCGTCCTGATAAACATCACGGGAGTCGACCGTCCGGGTCTGACTGCGGCCATTACCGGTGTACTGGCCCAGGGTGGTGTGAACATTCTCGACATCGGTCAGGCGGTGATTCACGACACCTTGTCGTTCGGCATCCTGGTTGAAATTCCCGACACCGAACAGGGTTCGTCGGTGCTCAAGGACATCCTGTTCAAGGCTTATGAGCTGGGGCAACAGGTGCGTTTCACGCCGGTGTCCGAAGAGGATTACCAGCAGTGGGTCGGTGCTCAAGGCAAAAAGCGCCACATCGTGACCTTGCTGACCCGCAAAGTGACGGCCGAGCAGTTGCAGCGTGTGAGTTCGATCACCGCCAAGTACGGGCTGAACATCGATCACATCGACCGTCTCTCCGGGCGGATGCCGCTGGATACACCGGCGGACAAGGGCAAGGGCTGCATTGAATTCTCCGTGCGCGGCGAAGCGGCTGATCCGCAGGCCCTGCGTGCTGAATTCCTCAGCGTTGCTCAGGAACTGAACGTCGACATCGCTTTCCAGGAAGATTCGCTGTTCCGTCGCAACCGTCGTCTGGCGGTGTTCGACATGGACTCGACACTGATCGAAGCCGAAGTCATCGACGAACTGGCCAAGGCTGCCGGGGTGGGTGAGAAGGTTTCGGAAATTACCGAGCGGGCGATGGCCGGTGAGCTGGATTTCCGCGCCAGCTTTAAAGAGCGCCTGGCTCTGCTTAAAGGGCTGGATGTCAGCGTGCTGGACTCGATCGGGGCGTCCCTGCGCCTGACCGAAGGCGCTGAAACCCTGTTCGCCGAACTCAAGCGTCTCGGCTACAAAACCGCAATTCTGTCGGGCGGCTTTACCTACTTCGCCAAACAGCTGCAAGCCAAGCTGGGCATCGATTACGTGTTCGCCAACGAGCTGGAAGTGGTCGACGGCAAAGTGACCGGCGTGGCCGTCGAGCCAATCGTCGATGCGCAGCGCAAAGCCGATTTGCTGCGTGAGCTGGCACACAAGGAAGGCTTGCGTCTGGAGCAGACCATTGCCGTCGGCGACGGTGCCAACGATTTGCCGATGCTGGCGATTGCAGGTCTGGGTGTGGCGTTCCGCGCCAAGCCGCTGGTGAAACAGTCGGCCAAGCAGGCGATTTCGACCCTGGGGCTGGATGGCGTGCTGTATCTGCTGGGCTTCAGAGACCGCGACGGTCAGCTGTAACACTGAATGGCCTGAGTGAATGCAGGCCAGTGTGGGAGCGAGCAAGCTCGCTCCCACATTTCCCATATTTCCCACATTGGATCTTGTACAGGTCAGGCTTTCGGTGAGCCCATGCCCTGGCCCATCACCACTGGCGCACCAGCCGCCAGCTCTTCAGCCCACTTCACTTGATCCGGGCCAAACAGTACGACCGCCGTCGAGCCCAGCTTGAAGCGACCCAGCTCCGCACCTTTTTCCAGATGAATCGGCGCACGGGCAGCTTCGTCGTAGCGGAAGGTTTTCAGTTCGCGCTTGGGTGGCGTTACCAGCCCGGCCCAAACGGTTTCGATCGAAGCAACGATCATCGCACCGACCAGTACCACAGCCATTGGCCCGCGCTCGGTGTCGAAGATGCACGCGACGCGTTCGTTACGGGCGAACAGCTCCGGAACGTTTTCAGCGGTGGTCTGGTTGACCGAGAAGATCCGGCCCGGGATGTAGACCATTTCACGCAGGGTGCCGGCCAGCGGCATGTGTACGCGGTGGTAGTCTTTCGGCGACAGGTAAATAGTGGCGAAATCGCCGCCCATGAACGGCGCCGCGTTCGCCGCGTCACCACCGAGCAATTCCAGCACGCTGAAACTGTGGCCCTTGGCCTGGAACACGCGGCCGTGTTCGATCGGGCCGAGCTGGCTGACGGCGCCGTCGGCCGGGCTGAGGATCGCGCCTGGAGTCTGGTCCAGCGGGCGGGCGCCGTCTTTCAAGGCACGGGTGAAGAATGCGTTGAAGTGTTCGTAAGCGGTCAGGTCTTCGACCAGCGCTTGCGACATATCGACCTGATAGCGTTTGGCGAACCAGGCGGTAAAGGCGTTCTTGAACCAGCGCACGCGGCATTCGGCAATGCAGCCGGCCAGACGCGACAGCAGGTGATGGGGCAGCAGGTATTGGCTGAGGATGAACAAACGCTTTTTCATTAACTGTCCTTAAGAACCTTGAATCTCAACAGGCGTGTCGGGGTGGTTGCCCCATTCGCCCCAGGAACCGGCGTAGCCTTTGACCCGCGGATAACCGAGCGCCTTGGCCACCAGATAGGTGAAACCAGAGCGGTGGTGGGTCTGGCAGTGGGTAATCACTTCTTTGTCTTTGCTGATCCCGAGCTGTTCGAGGATCTGCGGCATGTCGCTGCGGATGCGCAGGTTGCGCGTCTTGTCCATGCCGGCGGTCCATTCGAAATTGACCGCGCCGGGAATGTGTCCGCCCTTGGCCGCGAGCACCTTCTCGCCGGAATACTCCAGCGGCCCGCGCGCGTCCCAGATCGCCAGATCGGCGGCGCCGAGACGGCTTTGCAGGTATTCGCGGGTGGCGGTGGGTTCGTCGTGTAGGGTCAGCGCAACCGGGCCGCCGACGGCCGCTGGAACCTCGGTCGAAACGGGCAAGCCTTCCGCCAGCCAGGCCAGCAGGCCGCCGTCCACGTAGTGATATTTATTGTGGCCGATGACATCCAGCAGCCAGATGAAGCGTCCGGCCCAGCCGCCGCCTTCGTCGTCGTAGACCACGTAGATCGCGTCCGGGTTATGCCCGAGTTCGCCGAACAGGGCTTCAAGCGCAGCCTGCGACGGCATCAGGCCCGGCGCTGGCGCATGCCCCAATTGAGTTCGTTTGGGGTCGACGAAGCGCGCGCCGGGAATGTGGCCTTCGGCGTAGCGGGCGCTGCTGGTCAGGTCGACCAGAATCAGTTCGCGAGCATCGAGACGGGCGAGCAGGTCGCTCGGTTCGATCACCAGCGACAAGCCAGAGAAGTCAGACATGTGAGGTCTCCAGAGCACAAAGGGGAGGATTGTAGCGCAGCGTTATTGTCCGCGGTGGCTAAAGCTGTGCAGGGCTTTTTCGATGCACTGTGCGGTTTTGCCGAAGGCTTGCACGGTGATTTCCGAAAAGGGCCCGCCGCCCTGGTCCGCCACGACCAGCATGATCACTCGGCCATTGTTGACCAGTGAGCGCAGCAACAGGTGCTCACCGCCGAACAGTGCACGCAGGCTGGCGGGTAGTAAGGCCGAAAATTGTGCGTTGTTGTCTGGGGTCAGACGCACCTGAGCCTGTTGCGAGAGCATGCGTTGCAGCACGCTGCTCTGGCTGACCAGCAGGTTCAGGCCGGAGGCTTCTTTTGGTAGCCCGGCGGTCTGGTGCACCCGCAGATGGGCATGGGTGCGGTCAGCCATCAGGATCATCACCCGGCGCATGCCGCAGGCTACCAGCGCGTCCCGGGCGGAAGTGGTCAGGTGCATGGCATTGGTGAAACGGCTCGGCTCCACCAGCAGTTCTGCGCATTGTTTGCGCCACTTCTGCAGATCCTCGGCGGTCGGCGCGGGCGCCGGAAGCTGGCCGCGATGAAGGCGCCGCTCGTCCCACGGCCAGAGCAATGCCCCGGCCGGATGCCAGAGGTCGGGCATGGCGTGGTTACGGGCGCTGAGTGCGGCTTGCTGGTGCAGTTGCTGCTGGACCTCGTCCATCGGCATTTGCAGGTAGAGGCTGGTCAGAAACTGCCAGCGCAAGCAGTGAGGGCTGCTCCAGGCTTGCTGTGCCGATATCGCCAGACCGTTGGCCAGCAACACCGTGTTCGCCGGTTGGTTGAGCCAGCGGCGCAGGGTCGGGTCGTCGTCGAGACGGTTTTGCTGGCGCAGCGGGTGATCGGCGTCGCGGGCGATGTGCAGGACTTTCGCCAGTTCGCGTTGTTCATCCAGCAGCAGTCGATAGCCTTGGCCTACCCAGTTCGGCAAGCGCCAGACCTCCACCAGTGCCTGGCCGAGGTCCAGCAGGCGCACGCCGAACAACTCTTTTTCGACCTTGCCCGCTGGCTCACCTTTGTGCAGAACCCGCAGCTCCCAGTCTTCGAGCAACTGCGGGAAGGTCAATGCCAGTGGCCAGAACGGCGAGAGAAACAGCAGGCTACCCCAGTGGATGTCCTGCCAGAGCCGTGCCAGGCGGCTGGCAAAAAAACCGTTGGCTTGTTGGGCTGCGTGTTGGCTGATCAGTTGCAACTGGCGCAGAGCCGGCGGGATTTCGTTCCGGGGCAGGGCGGGCAGGTGTGCGAGCAGTTCTTCGGTGCGTTTGAGACCGAGGCGATTGATCGCCACCTCAAGGTTCTCGCTGGGCTCGCTCATGCTGCCGTGGGTGTGGCGATTGGCTTTGCGGATAACGCTGAGGGCCAGGGCCGGGCTGCCCTGCATCAATTCGGCGATATCGCGCAATGAGCTGCGATGGTCGGCGATAGCCTTGCAGACGCGATCATGGCTGGCTTGCGGCACAGGCAAAATCACCCCGTCGAGCAGCTTGACCCAGCCTTCGAGTGTGGTCGGTTTAGCCGTTGGAATGGTCGTTTCATTAGCCATGGTCGGGCGCGATCATCGTCTGCATTAAACACGCCCGGAGTGGGCCAAATTGGCTTTTCGCCTTAACTGGCTATAGTCTGGCGCAGTTTTGCCGATAAGTAGAAGAAGAGATTTTTTAACTTCCGAATATGACCTTGAACCCGACTCAGTAAGTACCTTCCTACCTATGGCTAAAATTATCGGCATCATCGTCGTATTCGCGAGCGTGCTCGGCGGATACGTGCTTTCCCACGGCAAGATTGCCGCCCTGATTCAGCCGTTCGAGGTGATGATCATCGCTGGCGCGGCGCTGGGTGCATTCCTTCAGGCCAACCCCGGTCACATGACGATGCACGTGTTCAAGAAGTCCTTGGGCATGTTCAGTTCGCGTTTCAATCACACCTTCTACCTGGAGGTGCTGGGCCTGATCTACGAGATCCTCAACAAGAGCCGTCGCGAAGGCATGATGGCGATTGAAGGCGACATCGAAGACGCCACTGCCAGCCCGATTTTTGCCAAGTACCCGGCTGTCCTCAAGGACGAGCGCATGACCGCGTTCATCTGCGACTACTTGCGCATCATGTCGTCCGGCAACATGGCGCCGCATGAGCTCGAAGGCCTGTTCGACATGGAGCTGTTCAGCCTTAAAGAAGACCTGGAGCACCCCTCCCACGCGGTCAATGGTATCGCGGACGCCATGCCCGGTTTTGGTATCGTCGCGGCGGTACTGGGTATCGTGGTGACCATGGCCTCGCTGGGCGAAGGCGATCAGAAGTCCATCGGCCTGCACGTTGGTGCCGCTCTGGTCGGTACCTTCTTCGGTATTCTCGCGGCCTACGGTTTCTTCGGTCCGCTGGCGCACGCCCTGGCTCACGACGCCAAGGAAGAGCTGAACATCTACGAGGCCATCAAGGCTTCGTTGGTGGCTTCGGCTTCCGGCATGCCGCCATCGCTGGCCGTGGAGTTCGGGCGCAAGGTTCTGTACCCGGCGCACCGCCCTAGCTTCGCTGAGCTGGAACAAGCGGTTCGCGGTCGTTAAGTCATGGAGAATAATCAGCCGATAATCATCAAGCGCGTCAAGCGCATTGCTGGCGGGCATCACGGGGGCGCGTGGAAAATCGCCTTCGCGGACTTCGCGACGGCGATGATGGCGTTCTTCCTGGTGTTGTGGCTGTTATCCACCGCCACACCGGAACAGAAGATCGCCATCGCCGGTTACTTCAAAGACCCGATCGGCTTCTCTGAAAGCGGTACGCCGTACATCATTGATCTCGGCGGCTCTCCAGAGCTGGCGCCGGACAAGACGCTCAATCCCGAGGTCAAGTCCCAGCCGCAACCGGACAAGGTCACCGTCGATACAGACCAGGTCGAAAAAATGGCCGAGGAAGTCGAGAAGGAACGCCTTGAACTGTTGCTGCAAGAATTGCAGAACAAAGTCGAAGAGAGCCCGCAGCTGCAGAAGTTCAAGGATCAGATTCTTTTCGAAATCACCCCGGATGGCTTGCGCATCCAGATTATCGATTCCGAAAAACGACCGATGTTCGACTCCGGCAGTGCGCGCTTGAAGCCGTACTTCGAAGACATTTTGCTGGCCATGGCTGACACCATCAAGGCGGTACCGAACAAGATCAGCATCAGCGGTCACACCGACGCCAAGCCTTATACCGGCACCGGCGATTTCGGCAACTGGGAACTTTCGGCCAACCGTGCCAACGCCGCTCGCCGGGCGCTGGTGGCGGGCAGCTATCCAGAGCAGCAAGTGGCGCGGGTGGTGGGTTACGCTTCGTCGACGTTGTTCGATCGCAAAAATCCGTTCAACCCGGTCAATCGCCGTATCGACATCGTCGTGCTGACCAAGAAGGCCCAGCGTGCCATCGAGGGTGAACAAGGTGCGGAACCGGCGCCGACACCGGGGCAGGGCGCTCCGGGTGAAGTGCCTGCCGTAGCCGTCGATCCGAACGCCTTGCCGGCGGACAAGGAACCGCTGCCGGCGCATGAGCTTCGGGAGCGCTTGAACCTGTTCGACAACCCGGCACCGAAAGCCGGCGACCCGGCCAAACCGGCTGAGCCACCCAAGCAGTGACCCAATAAAAAGCCGCGATGATCGCGGCTTTTTATTGTCTGTCGTTGCAACAGCGGACAGCCAGCAGCCCCGTCAGTATCAGGGCTGCTGGACGGTCTGTTTAATAGCTGGTTTCCGGCAAACTGGCGATGATCGAGCGGTAGCTGTTCATGCGCTGCTGTTGCACGCGGCCCTCTTCCAGCGCCTTGAGCAGGGCGCAACCGGGTTCGCGGTCGTGCTTGCAGTCGCGGAAGCGGCAGGTGCCGATCAAGTCGTTGAACTCGATGAAGCCGGCTTCGACGTCGGCACGGCTGACGTGGCCCAGACCGAATTCCCGAATACCCGGGGAGTCGATCAACTCACCGCCGCCGGGGAAGTGGAACAATCGCGCGGTGGTGGTGGTGTGGGTGCCCTGGCCGGACAGCTCGGACAACGGGCCGACGCGGGTGTCGACTTCGGGCAGCAGGCTGTTGACCAGCGAGGACTTACCGACGCCGGATTGACCGACGAACACACTGATGCGGCCGTCCAGTTGCTCCTGCAACAGTTCCATGCCATTGCCGTGATGGGCCGAGACTTCCAGCACCGGGTAACCCAGCGTGCGGTAAACCGCCAGCAAGGTATTCAGCGCCGGCGCATTCTGCTCGTCGATCAGGTCGAACTTGTTGAGCAGTAGCAACGGGCGAATGCCAGCGTGTTCGGCGGCGACCAGGTAACGGTCGATCAGGTTGGCGTGCGGCTCGGGCAGCGGGGCGAAGACGATCACGATCATGTCGACGTTGGCCGCTACCGGCTTGAGCTGGCCACGACTGTCGGGGCGGCACAGTTCGGTGTTGCGCGGCAGTTGCGCGACGATCACGCCGATGCCCTGGTTGCCGGCACGCCAGACCACTTGGTCGCCGGTCACCAGCGCAGGCAGGTTGGCCCGCAAGTGGCAGCGGAACACCTGGCCGGTCAGTTCGCCGTCGCGGGCTTCGACCTCGACCTGCACACCGAAGTGGGCGATCACCAGGCCCGTTTGCTCGGGGCCAAGATCACCGCCCTCGAGCGCTTCGACGGCAGAGGATTCGCGTTTGGCGGCGCGGGCAGCGCGCTCGCCTTGAATCTTTTCGATGCGCCAGTTTTGACGACGATTGAGTTGGCGTTTGGCCATGGGTGTTCCGTGTCGATAATGCAGCGATTAGGTAAAACGGCCGCGAGTTTAGCACGCCCCGAGAGTCCTCTAGGCTAAACTGCATGCCTACGCCGAGGAGCCGACACATGCAAAACCCGCAGAATCTGATTTGGATCGATCTGGAAATGACCGGTCTGAACCCTGACACCGACGTCATCATCGAGATGGCCACCATTGTCACCGACAGCAATCTCAACACATTGGCCGAAGGCCCGGTGATCGCCATTCACCACAGCGACGAAATCCTGGCCGGCATGGACGAGTGGAACACTCGTCAACACGGCGGCTCCGGTCTGACTCAGCGAGTGCGCGACAGCCGTATCAGTATGGCTGAAGCCGAAGCCGAGACTATCGCCTTCCTGGAGCAGTGGGTGCCGAAGGGCAAGTCGCCGATCTGCGGCAACAGCATTTGCCAGGACCGTCGCTTCCTTTATACGCACATGAAGTCGCTGGAAAGCTACTTCCACTACCGTAACCTCGACGTCTCGACGTTGAAGGAGCTGGCCGCACGCTGGGCTCCGGACGTGCTCAACAGCTTCAAGAAGGGCAGCACCCACCTGGCGCTGGACGACATTCGTGAGTCGATCGCCGAGCTGCAGCACTACCGCACGCATTTCATCAAGTTCTGATTGGGTGGCGCCTGTTCCGGCCCCATCGCGAGCAAGCTCGCTCCCACACTGGATTGCGTTGTTCCTGTGGGAACGAGCCTGCTCGCGATGGCGTTCGCCCAGCCGCTGAGGATGGAGCGGAAGTGGATTCTCGTGCGCCCCCTTTTGGTGCCCCAACGATCTGAGTAGACTGCGCGCCTTCTCGTAAGGACCGCCACCATGTTGCTGATGCTCTACCTGATTGCCATTACCGCTGAAGCCATGACCGGCGCGTTGTCTGCCGGTCGGCGTGGCATGGACTGGTTTGGCGTGGTGCTGATCGCCTGCGTGACGGCCCTGGGCGGTGGTTCGGTGCGCGACGTGTTGCTCGGACACTACCCGCTGACCTGGGTCAAACACCCGGAATACCTGGTGCTGACCTCCGTCGCGGCGATGTTCACGGTCTTTACGGCACGCTGGATGCGCCATCTGCGCTCGCTGTTCCTGGTGCTCGACGCCCTGGGGTTGGTGGCGTTTACTCTGATTGGCTGCATGACCGCGCTGGAAATGGGCCATGGCATGCTGGTGGCGTCGGTCAGCGGGGTGATCACCGGAGTGTTCGGCGGTATCTTGCGTGACATCTTCTGCAACGACATCCCGCTGATCTTCCGTCGCGAACTCTACGCCAGCGTCTCGTTCGCCGCCGCGTGGTGCTACATGCTCTGCCTTTACCTGCAATTGCCCGGCGAGCAGGCGATCCTGATCACCTTGTTTGGCGGCTTCCTGTTGCGCCTGCTGGCGATTCGTTTCCGCTGGGAAATGCCCAAGTTCGTTTACAACGACGAAGCCTGACACCGCGATCTCCCTATCTCCCGTAGGAGCTGCCGCAGGCTGCGATCTTTTGATCTTGAAAAATCAACGTCAAAAGATCGCAGCCTGCGGCAGCTCCTACGGGAGTCCGTGTTGTTTGAGCGCCCACGCTACGTGTTCACGCACCAGCTCTGACGGATAGTCCGCGCGGGCCTTCAAGGCTTCCAGCACGGGAATGCTCGACGGCGCGTTGCCCAGGCCCACGGCCAGGTTGCGCAGCCAGCGTTCATAACCGGCGCGGCGCAACGGTGAGCCTTCGGTGCTGCTCAGAAATTTGTCTTCATCCCACATGAGCAGTTCGGCGAGCTCGGCGTTGTCGAGGTTGTGGCGCGGTTTGAAGTCGCTTTCGCCAGACGGGCGGGCGAAGCGGTTCCACGGGCAAACGATCTGGCAATCATCGCAACCGAACACCCGATTGCCGATCAGCGGTCGCAAGTCTTCGGGGATCGCCGTTTTCAGCTCGATGGTCAGGTATGAAATGCAGCGGCGGGCGTCCAGCACATAGGGGCCGACAAAGGCCTTGGTCGGGCAGATGTCCAGGCACGCCGTGCAGCGTCCGCAGTGTTCGGTGCTGTGGGGTGGGTCCACTGGCAGCGGCAGGTCGACGAACAGTTCGCTCAAAAAGAAGTAGCTGCCGGCCTTGCGGTTCAGTACCAGAGTGTTTTTGCCGATCCAGCCGAGACCTGCCTGTTCGGCGATGGCTTTTTCCAGCACCGGGGCGCTGTCGACGAAAGCCCTGTAGCCGAAGGGGCCGATGACCTGCTGAATCTTCTCGGCCAACTGCTGCACCCGTTTGCGGATCAGCTTGTGATAGTCACGGCCCAGAGCATAGCGCGAGACATAGGCCTTCTCCGGTTGGCCCAGGCGCTTGGCCATTTCGGTGTCGCCCGGCAGGTAGTCCATGCGTAGAGAAACCACCCGCAGCGTGCCCGGCACCAGATCTTCCGGGTGTGAACGTTTGCTGCCGTGGGCGCCCATGTAGTCCATTTCGCCGTGGTAGCCGGCTTCGAGCCAGCGCTCCAGGTGTTGTTCATGCTCAGCCAGGTCCAGACCACTGATGCCGACTTGCTGAAAGCCCAGCTCACGACCCCAGTCTTTGATCGATTGGGCGAGAGCGGGAAGATCTGTGGTAATTGCAGGCATGAGACAGGGGAAACCGGAGCTGAGGTGCGTATAATTCTGCCAGACATCGGAGCCTGAAGACGCATGCCGCAGACAAAACACCATTTACCCGACGCGCTGTACAGCGCCGCACAGGTCCGGGCGCTCGATGCGCGGCTGATTGCGGCCGGGACAACGGGCTTCGAATTGATGCATCGGGCTGCCCGCGCGACGTGGCGGGCGTTGCTCCGGCACTGGCCGACGGCTACTGAACTCAGCGTGTTGGCGGGCCACGGCAATAACGCCGGGGACGGTTATCTGGTGGCGGTGCTGGCCCTGCGAGCCGGCTGGTCGGTGCGGGTGCTGGCGGTGACTGAACCGTCGCGCTTGCAGGGTGACGCAGCGCTGGCGTATGCCGAGTCGCTGGCCGCCGGGGTTGTCGTCGAGGCCTGGTCTCCCGCAATCGAGCTGCGTGGCGTGGTGCTGGATGCGCTGCTGGGCACTGGCTTGAGCGGTGAGGTGCGCGAACCCTACGTCGCTGCGATCGAGGCGATCAATACCTGTGGCTTGCCCGTTGCAGCGGTGGATATCCCATCCGGGCTGTGCGCCGATACCGGGCGAGTCCTCGGGGTTGCGGTTCGGGCTGACCTCACCGTGACCTACATCGGACTCAAGCTGGGGCTGTTCACCGGTGATGCGGCGGATCAGGTGGGGGCGTTGCAGTTCAACGATCTGCAAGCCGACCCGCAGATCGTTGCCGAAAGCGCCGTCAGTGCTCAGCGCCTGAACCCTGACAACCTGCCGCGCCTGACCGCTCGGGCGCCGAGCGCTCATAAAGGCCGATTCGGTCATGTCCTGCTGATCGGTGGCGATCGCGGTTTCGGCGGCGCCATCCTCTTGAGCGCCCAAAGTGCCTTGCGCAGCGGTGCGGGCATGGTGTCTCTGGCCACCCGCAGCGAGCATGTTCCGGCCGCATTGGCGCGGGTGCCCGAAGTCATGGTCCTGGGCACTCACTCGGCTAATCAACTGATGGGCCCGCTTGAGCAGGCCAGTGTGGTGGTGGTCGGGCCGGGTCTTGGCAAGGGCGCGTGGGGGCGCAGCTTGTTGTCGGCGGCGGCCAATGCGTCATTGCCGCAGGTGTGGGACGCTGATGCGCTGAATCTGCTGAGCCTGGGCGATGTGCGTCTGCCGAAGGATTGTGTGATCACTCCACATCCGGGGGAAGCAGCACGGTTATTGGGGATTTCCACGGCCGAGGTTCAAGCCGATCGTCCCGCCGCCGCCCATGTATTGAGCAAAAAATATACAACCACCGTCATTCTCAAAGGGGCTGGCAGCCTGATTGCCAGTCCCGATGGTCGTTTGGCGCTGTGCCACCAAGGCCATCCGGCCATGGCTACCGCGGGTCTGGGGGATGTGCTGGCCGGACTGGTTGGCGCCCTGCTGGCTCAGGGCATGAACGCGTTCGATGCGGCTTGCCTGGCGGTCTGGTTGCACGCCAATGCTGGCGAACGTGAAGGTCAATCTGGTCGGGGGCTGGCGGCCAGTGATCTGATTCCCGCCATTCGTCAGTTGCTGGAGGAGCAAGCACCGTGTCTGAAGTAACCCTGTATCTGGCCAATGAAAACGCCATGGTGGTGTTGGGCAACCGTATCGCTCAAGTGACCCAAGGGCACGGCATCATCTTTCTGGACGGTGACCTGGGGGCGGGTAAAACCACCCTGTCACGGGGCATTATTCGTGGTCTGGGGCATGTTGGAGCGGTAAAAAGTCCGACCTTCACCTTGGTCGAACCCTACGAAGTCGGCGACATCCGCGCCTTCCACTTCGACCTGTATCGCTTGGTCGATCCAGAGGAACTGGAGTTTCTCGGCATCCGCGACTACCTCGAAGACGATGCACTGTGCCTGATCGAGTGGCCCCAGAAGGGTGCAGGCTTTTTGCCAAAGCCCGACCTGACCATTACCATTAGCCCGCATGACAGCGGGCGTTCGCTCAATCTGTCGCCCCAGGGTTTGCGTGGCGAGTCCTGGTGTGCCGCTTTGGCATTGGAATTCAAATAAATGATGGGGTTAGGTATGCGCTTTCGCGCGTTGGTTGCTGTCGTAGGAATGCTGCTTACGGCATTGGCCGTCGACGCTGTGGCCGCGACAAAGGTCAACAGTGTTCGCTTGTGGCGGGCGCCGGATAACACGCGACTGGTGTTCGACCTGTCTGGCCCGGTCCAGCACAGCGTCTTTACCCTGACGTCGCCGGATCGTCTGGTGATCGACATCAATGGCGCAGTCCTTGGCGCACCGCTGAAAGTCTCCACCGCCAATACCCCGATTACCGACATGCGTTCGGCTCAGCGCACGCCGACCGATCTGCGGGTGGTCATCGACCTGAAAAAAGCCGTTACCCCGAAAAGCTTCGTGCTGGCGCCGAATGCGCAGTATGGCAACCGACTGGTGGTCGACCTGTTCGACAACGCCGCCGATGCCGCGCCGCCATCTGCACCGACCCCAATCCCGCCCCCAACCGTCGCCACCGTGCCTGCAGTGCCAGTGACCCCGGTTGAGCCGGCAATCAAGCTGCCGCCTGCTCCGGCCGGCAAGCGCGACATCATGGTGGTCATCGATGCCGGTCACGGTGGCGAAGACCCGGGCGCTTCCGGTTCCCGTGGCCAACACGAGAAAGACGTGGTGCTGGCCATCGCCCGCGAGCTGCAGCGCCAGGTCAACGGCATGAAAGGCTTCCGTGCCGAGCTGACCCGTACCGGCGACTACTTCATCCCATTGCGTGGCCGTACCGAGATTGCCCGCAAGAAGGGTGCCGACCTGTTCGTCTCGATCCACGCTGACGCTGCACCCTCCGCTGCAGCGTTCGGGGCCTCGGTGTTCGCCTTGTCCGAACGTGGTGCAACATCCGAAACCGCGCGCTGGCTGGCCGACAGCGAAAACCGCTCCGACTTGATCGGCGGTGCCGGCAACGTCAGCCTCGACGACAAGGACAAGATGCTCGCCGGCGTACTGCTCGATCTGTCGATGACCGCGTCGCTGACCTCCAGCCTCAACGTCGGCCAGAAGGTGTTGAGCAACATTGGCCGGGTCACGTCGTTGCACAAGCAGCGTGTCGAGCAGGCCGGGTTCATGGTGTTGAAGTCGCCGGACATCCCGTCGATCCTGGTGGAAACCGGATTTATCTCCAACGCCAACGAAGCCTCGAAACTCGCCGCGTCCGGCCACCAGCAAGCGCTGGCCCGTTCGATCAGCGCGGGTGTGCGCCAGTTCTTCCAGCAGAACCCGCCACCGGGCACCTACATCGCCTGGCTGCGTGACTCCGGCAAGATTGCCCAAGGGCCGCGTGATCACACGGTGCGTCCGGGTGAAACCCTGGCGATGATCGCCGTGCGTTATCAGGTCTCGCCTGCAACCCTGCGCAGCGCCAACAGCCTGCAATCCGACGAACTGAAAATCGGCCAGCACCTGAACATCCCAGGCACCGAACTGGCGGCCAAGGAATGAACGACGCGGTGAACAACGCAGCGCGTATAGAGCTGCTCAGCCCGCGCCTGGCGAACCAGATTGCTGCCGGTGAGGTGGTTGAGCGCCCGGCTTCGGTAATCAAGGAACTGCTGGAAAACAGCCTCGACTCCGGTGCCAAGCGAATCGACGTCGATGTCGAGCAGGGTGGCGTCAAGCTGCTGCGGGTTCGCGACGATGGCAGCGGCATCTCCTCCGATGATTTGCCGCTGGCGCTGGCGCGACATGCCACCAGCAAGATTCGCAATCTCGAAGATCTCGAGCAGGTCATGAGCCTCGGGTTTCGCGGTGAAGCACTCGCATCGATAAGCTCGGTGGCGCGTCTGACCCTGACCTCGCGCACGCGTGGTGCCGATCAGGCCTGGCAGGTCGAGACCGAAGGCCGGGACATGGCGCCTCGCGTTCAGCCAGCGGCCCATCCGGTGGGCACCTCGGTTGAAGTTCGCGACCTGTTCTTCAACACCCCGGCGCGGCGCAAATTCCTCAAGACCGAAAAGACCGAATTCGATCACCTGCAAGAAGTGATCAAGCGTCTGGCGCTGGCGCGCTTCGACGTGGCGTTCCATCTGCGCCATAACGGCAAGACCATTCTCAGCCTGCATGAAGCCCATGACGATGCGGCTCGTGCCCGGCGCGTGGCGGCGATTTGCGGCTCGGGTTTCCTGGAGCAGGCGCTACCGATCGAGATCGAGCGCAACGGCCTTCATCTGTGGGGCTGGGTCGGGTTGCCGACCTTTAACCGCAGCCAAGCGGACTTGCAGTATTTCTTTGTGAATGGCCGTGCCGTGCGCGACAAGCTGGTGGCCCACGCGGTGCGCCAGGCGTATCGCGACGTGCTGTTCAACGGTCGGCACCCGACGTTCGTACTGTTTTTCGAAGTTGATCCGGCGGGCGTCGACGTTAACGTGCACCCGACCAAACACGAAGTGCGCTTCCGTGACGGGCGCATGGTTCACGACTTCCTCTACGGTACCTTGCACCGTGCTCTGGGCGATGTGCGGCCGGAAGATCATCTGGCCGCGCCTGTTGCGACGGCCGTGGTCAGACCGACTGGCATCGAAGCCGGTGAGTTCGGCCCGCAAGGCGAAATGCGTCTGGCGGCTAATGCGCTGCTGGAGCAGCCGCAGGCACAACCGTCCTTCAATACGACGGCGGGTTCGGGCGCCGGCGCCGGTTACCAGTACCAATACACGCCACGGCCGCAGTCGGCTGTGCCGGTGGCTGAAGCGCAGGCTGCCTATCGCGAATTTTTTGCGCCATTGCCTGAAGCGAACGCTACGGCGCTGCCTGACGGTCAGGGCGATATCCCGCCGCTGGGGTATGCGCTGGCGCAACTCAAAGGCATCTACATCCTTTCGGAAAACGCCCAAGGGCTGGTGCTGGTGGACATGCACGCCGCTCACGAGCGGATCATGTACGAGCGGCTGAAAGTCGCGATGGCCAGCGAAGGCCTGAGCGGCCAGCCATTGCTGGTGCCGGAGTCGATTGCAGTGAGTCAGCGTGAAGCCGATTGCGCCGAAGAGCACGTCAGCTGGTTCCAGCGCCTCGGCTTCGAGCTTCAGCGTCTGGGCCCGGAAACCCTGGCGATCCGGCAAATCCCGGCGTTGCTCAAGCAGGCCGAAGCCAATCGCCTGGTTCACGACGTCTTGGCGGACCTCATGGAATACGGCACCAGTGACCGGATTCAGGCGCACCTGAATGAACTGCTCGGCACCATGGCCTGTCACGGCGCGATCCGCGCCAATCGGCGCCTGGCTTTGCCGGAAATGAACGGCCTGCTGCGGGACATGGAAAACACCGAACGCAGCGGTCAATGCAACCATGGCCGACCGACCTGGACCCAATTGGGCCTGGACGATCTGGACAAACTGTTCTTGCGCGGTCGTTGATGAGCCTGCTCCCTCCAGCGATATTCCTGATGGGCCCGACCGCTGCGGGCAAGACCGATCTGGCCATCGAGCTGACCAAGGTCCTGCCGTGCGAGCTGATCAGCGTCGACTCGGCGCTGGTGTATCGCGGCATGGACATTGGCACCGCCAAGCCTTCGAAAGAGCTGTTGGCCGAGTTTCCTCATCGGTTGATCGACATTCTCGATCCGGCCGAGGCCTATTCGGCGGCGGACTTTCGCCGGGATGCCCTGGAGGCCATGGCCGAGATCACTGCGCGCGGCAATATTCCGCTGCTGGTCGGCGGCACCATGCTCTATTACAAGGCTTTGCTCGAAGGTTTGGCCGATATGCCGGCGGCTGATCCGCAGATTCGTGCTGAAATCGAGGAAGAGGCTGCGCGTCTTGGCTGGCAAGCCCTGCATGATCAGTTGGCGGTGATTGATCCAGTCTCGGCGGCGCGAATCCACCCCAACGACCCGCAGCGACTCAGTCGGGCGCTGGAAGTTTATCGGGTCAGTGGTCAGAGCATGACGACCCTGCGCGAGATACAATCTGCGCAAAGTACTGAAGCAGGCGCTTCGGGTCATCGACAATTGCCCTATACTGTCGCGAACTTGGCTATCGCTCCGGCGAACCGTCAGGTATTGCATGAGCGTATTAAACAAAGATTCACACAAATGTTGGAACAGGGATTCATTGACGAGGTCGTAGCCCTGCGTAATAGAAGTGACCTGCATGCAGGGTTGCCGTCTATACGCTCTGTAGGCTACCGACAAGTCTGGGATTACCTGGATGGCAAGCTGACGTCAGCCGAGATGCAGGAGCGTGGGATCATTGCCACGCGCCAATTGGCGAAGCGCCAGTTCACCTGGCTGCGCAGTTGGGCTGATTTGCACTGGCTGGACAGCCTCGATTGCGACAATCTGCCACGCGCCTTGAAATACCTGGGGACCATCTCCATATTGAGCTGAGTCCTTGCAATTGCCGTCTATCCTTGGGGGTGTGACGGCTTAAGCCATTTTTTTTACCTATTTTTATTATTGAATCCTTAAAGGAGTGCGGCACATGTCAAAAGGGCATTCGCTACAAGACCCTTACTTGAATACATTGCGTAAAGAGAAAGTTGGGGTTTCCATCTACCTGGTCAACGGGATCAAACTGCAAGGCACGATCGAGTCGTTCGACCAGTTCGTTATCCTGCTGAAAAACACCGTCAGCCAGATGGTTTACAAACACGCTATCTCTACAGTGGTGCCGGTTCGTCCAATTCGCCTGCCTAGCGCAACCGAATCCGAACAAGCTGACGCTGAGCCAGGTAACGCCTGATAGGAGTCTCCTTTGTTCTTTGAGCGCCACGGTGGTGGTGAGCGAACCATTCTCGTTCACTTGGATGGTCAGGACCCTGAGGCGCGCGAAGATCCGCAGGAGTTTCAGGAGTTGGCAATTTCGGCCGGCGCCGAGACCGTCGCGTTTGTTAACGTGCCGCGTCATCGGCCAACCGCCAAATACCTGATTGGCAGCGGCAAGGTCGAGGAATTACGCGACCAGGTCAAAGCCGAGAAGGTCGATCTGGTGATTTTCAATTCCGTCCTCACGCCCAGTCAGGAACGTAACCTCGAACGTGTTTTCGAGTGTCGCGTGATTGACCGTACGGGCCTGATTCTCGATATCTTCGCCCAACGCGCCCGCACCCATGAAGGCAAGCTCCAGGTCGAACTGGCCCAGCTTGATTACATGAGTACGCGACTGGTTCGCGGCTGGACTCACCTTGAGCGGCAGAAAGGCGGTATCGGTCTGCGCGGCCCGGGTGAAACCCAACTGGAAACCGACCGGCGTCTTTTGCGGGTTCGCCTGCGGCAGATCAAGGGTCGTCTGGAGAAGGTCCGCAGCCAGCGTGATCAGGCCCGTCGTGGCCGCAAGCGTGCAGATATCCCTTCGGTTTCACTGGTGGGTTATACCAACGCCGGCAAGTCGACGCTGTTCAACTCGGTCACCGATTCCGATGTATTCGCCGCAGACCAGTTGTTCGCTACCCTCGACCCGACCTTGCGCCGGCTCGAGCTCAACGATCTGGGGCCGATCGTGCTGGCCGACACCGTGGGTTTCATTCGTCACTTGCCGCACAAGCTGGTCGAGGCATTTCGGGCTACGCTCGAAGAGTCGAGCAACTCTGACCTGCTGCTGCATGTGATCGACGCCCATGAGCCGGAACGTATGGCCCAGATCGAACAGGTCATGCTGGTGCTCGGCGAGATCGGTGCACAAGACTTGCCGATCCTGGAGGTCTATAACAAACTCGATTTGCTCGAGGGCGTAGAGCCGCAGATCCAGCGTGATGCCAATGGCAAGCCGCAGCGGGTCTGGTTGTCGGCGCGTGACGGTCAGGGTCTGGATCTGCTCAAACAGGCTATTGCGGAGTTGCTGGGCGACGATTTGTTCGTCGGCACCTTGCGCTTGCCGCAGCGTTTTGCTCGACTGCGTGCGCAGTTCTTTGCGCTCGGTGCCGTACAGAAAGAAGAACACGACGAAGAAGGCATCTGTTTGCTGGCCGTTCGTTTGCCGCGAGTCGAGCTCAATCGACTGGTGAGCCGCGAAGGAATGCAGCCGCTGGAATTCATCGAGCAACACACTTTGCAATAAAAGCCTGAAAAAGCGGTTGTGCCGCTGTGGCAGGCATTCTGTAGCATTGGTCGGCGCGCCGTGGGTGCGTCTTTGCTTTATCAGATGGAGAGCGCTATGGCTTGGAATGAGCCGGGTGGCAACTCGAATAATCAGGATCCTTGGGGTGGTAAACGCCGCAATAATGGCGACCGCAAGGGGCCACCGGATCTCGACGAGGCCTTCCGAAAGCTGCAGGAAAGCCTGAATGGGTTGTTCGGTGGTGGTAGAAAACGCGGTGACGATGGCGGTGGTTCGGGCAAGGGCGGCGGTTACGGCCTGCTCGGCATCGGCCTTGTCGTGCTGGCGGCCGCCTGGCTGTACAGCGCGGTTTATGTCGTCGACGAGCAGGAGCAAGCCGTGGTGCTGCGCTTCGGCAAGTACTACGAAACCGTCGGCCCGGGTCTGAACATCTACTTCCCGCCGATCGATCGCAAGTTCATGGAAAACGTCACGCGTGAGCGTGCCTACACCAAGCAGGGTCAAATGCTGACTGAAGACGAAAACATCGTCGAAGTGCCGCTGACCGTGCAGTACAAGATCACCAATCTGCAGGACTTCGTGCTGAACGTCGATCAGCCGGAAATCAGCCTGCAACACGCGACCGAGAGTGCCTTGCGCCATGTGGTGGGTTCCACCGCCATGGATCAGGTACTGACTGAAGGTCGTGAATTGATGGCCAGCGAAATCAAGGAGCGCCTGCAACGCTTCCTCGATACCTATCGCACCGGCATCACCGTCACTCAGGTCAACGTTCAGAGCGCAGCGGCACCGCGTGAAGTCCAGGAAGCCTTCGATGACGTGATCCGTGCTCGTGAAGATGAGCAGCGTTCGCGCAACCAGGCTGAAACCTACGCCAACGGCGTCGTGCCGGAAGCCCGTGGTCAGGCCCAGCGCATCATTGAAGATGCCAACGGTTACCGTGACGAAACGGTATCGCGCGCCAAGGGTGAAGCGGATCGCTTTACCAAACTGGTCGCCGAGTATCGCAAGGCGCCGGAGGTCACTCGTCAGCGTCTGTACCTGGACACGATGCAGGAAGTCTTCAGCAATACCAGTAAGGTTCTCGTGACCGGCAACAAGAATGGCCAGAACAATCTGCTGTACTTGCCGCTGGACAAGATGATCGACAGTGGTCGTAGTGGTGCAGCGCCGATAACCAGCGCGGCCGCGGCCAGCAATGACGGACATCCGCGTGCGGCAGTTGATTCGCAGCAGCCGGCACGTACCAGGGAGAGTCGCTGATGAGCAATAAATCGCTGATCGCCCTTATTGTCGGCGTCGTCGTGGCGATCGCAGCCTGGAACTGCTTCTACATCGTGGCTCAGACCGAGCGTGCGGTGATGCTGCAGTTCGGTCGCGTGGTTCAGACTGATGTTCAGCCGGGCCTGCATGTGAAAGTGCCTTACGTTAACCAGGTGCGTAAATTCGACGCACGCCTGATGACGCTGGACGCACCGACACAGCGTTTCCTGACGCTGGAAAAGAAAGCCGTCATGGTTGATGCCTACGCCAAGTGGCGCGTCAAGGATGCCGAGCGTTTCTACACTGCGACTTCCGGCCTCAAGCAGATTGCTGACGAGCGCCTCTCGCGTCGTCTGGAATCGGGCCTGCGTGACCAGTTTGGCAAGCGCACCCTGCACGAGGTGGTTTCCGGTGAGCGTGACGCGCTGATGGCGGACATCACTGCTTCGCTGAACAAGATGGCGGAAAAAGAGCTGGGCATCGAAGTGGTCGATGTTCGGGTCAAGGCCATCGATCTGCCGAAGGAAGTGAACCGCAGCGTGTTCGAACGCATGAGCACCGAGCGTGAGCGTGAAGCACGCGAGCACCGTGCCAAGGGTAACGAGCTGGCAGAAGGCATCCGTGCCGACGCCGATCGTCAGCGCCGCGTACTGCTGGCTGAAGCCTATCGTGAATCTGAAGAGGTTCGCGGTGACGGTGATGCCCAGGCCGCAGCGATCTACTCCAAGGCCTACGGCCAGGACCAGGAGTTCTATGGTTTCTACCGTAGCCTGCGTGCCTACCGTGAAAGCTTCGCGAACAAAACCGACGTCATGGTTCTGGACCCAAGCAGCGACTTCTTCCGTTACCTGGAAAAAGCCAAACCTTGATCCAACACTGATTCCGGAAATTGCCCCGCCGGGCGGCGAAAGCCTCTGGCGGGGTGATCCTTTGGGAAAACGTGTGTATGATGCGGCAGCCGGGAAATTCCCGGCTTTTTTGCGTCTGCACGTTTGATTGCGGTTTTTTATTGCAAGACTCGGGTTGAACGACTCGACAGGTTTTTCGAGGAAAGTGTTTGGCGAGGTCGATTTCAGGCCGATCGCCGCGTTGTTCATGCGCGCGACTTATGCGTATGGGCCAGACATTTTCTGCTTCACTCAAGGCCAGCCCGAGGGCTGGCCGCCCGGATCATAGGGGAATGGCGTAATGGCAACGGTAGACCGCTGGCTGCTGCCAGATGGCATCGAAGAAGTACTGCCACCAGAGGCGGCGCGCATTGAAATCGCGCGTCGTCAGGTGTTGGATCTGTTCCAGAGCTGGGGTTACGAGTTCGTCGTGACCCCGCATATCGAGTACCTGGAATCCCTGCTGACTGGCGCGGGCCAGGACCTCGATCTGCGGACCTTCAAGGTCATCGACCCGCAGTCGGGTCGGCAGATGGGTTTCCGTGCCGATATTACGCCGCAAGTGGCGCGCATCGATGCGCACACCTTGCGTCACGAAGGCCCGAGCCGTCTGTGCTACGCCGGCAGTGTGCTGCATGCGCAGCCGCGGGCCTTGTCGACCTCGCGCAGCCCGATTCAGTTGGGTGCCGAGTTGTACGGCGACGCCAGCCCGAGCAGCGACGTGGAAGTCATCAGTCTGATGCTGGCCATGCTGCAACTGGCCGATGTGCCGGATGTACACATGGACCTCGGTCATGTCGGCATCTACCGTGGCCTGGCTCGCGCTGCCGGTTTGTCCGGTGAAGTCGAGCAGCAGTTGTTCGATGCCCTGCAACGCAAGGCCATCGATGAGGTCATTACTTTGACCGAAGGCCTGCCTGCCGATTTGTCGGGCATGCTGCGGGCGCTGGTTGATCTGTGTGGCGGCCGTGAGGTGCTGGCTGCCGCTCGCGAGCGCCTGGCCAATGCGCCGGCGCCTGTTTTGGCGGCCCTGGACGACTTGCTGGCGATTGCCGAGCGTTTGTCCGTGCGTTTCCCGGATCTTGCGCTGTACTTCGATCTGGGCGAGTTGCGCGGCTATCACTACCACACCGGCGTGGTGTTCGCGGTGTTTATACCGGGTGTTGGCCAGTCCATCGCTCAGGGCGGTCGCTACGACGACATCGGCGCCGATTTCGGTCGCGCCCGTCCGGCAACCGGCTTCTCTACCGATTTGAAAACCCTGGTGACCCTGGGGCGTGCTGAGATCGAGCTACCGTCTGGCGGTATCTGGATGCCTGACAGTACGGATGCAGCACTCTGGCAGCAGGTTTGCCAGTTGCGCAGTGAGGGTCAGCGTGTCGTTCAGGCATTGCCTGGGCAACCATTGGCCGCCGCCCGTGACGCGGACTGCGACCGGCAATTGATTCAGCAGAACGGGCTTTGGCAAGTATTGCCGCTGGCTTCTTGAGTTTTCCTGCCGGCGGCTGCCGGCACCAAGTTTGCGCGAATGAGGACAAGTGTTATGGGTAAGAATGTCGTAGTCCTGGGCACCCAATGGGGTGATGAGGGCAAAGGCAAGATCGTTGATCTGCTGACCGAACATGCTGCCGCCGTAGTGCGCTACCAAGGTGGCCACAACGCTGGTCACACGCTGGTGATCGACGGCGAAAAAACCGTCTTGCACCTGATCCCGTCGGGCGTTCTGCGCGCTGGCGTGCAGTGCCTGATCGGCAACGGCGTAGTGGTTGCACCTGACGCCCTGCTGCGCGAGATCATCAAGCTGGAAGAAAAAGGCGTACCGGTGCGCGAGCGCCTGCGTATCAGCCCGTCCTGCCCGCTGATCCTGTCTTACCACGTAGCGCTGGACCAGGCTCGTGAAAAGGCCCGTGGCGAGCTGAAGATCGGCACCACCGGTCGCGGCATCGGCCCGGCCTACGAAGACAAGGTTGCACGTCGTGGTCTGCGCATCGGTGACCTGTTCCACCGCGAGCGTTTCGCCGCCAAGCTGGGCGAGTTGCTGGACTACCACAACTTCGTACTGGTCAATTACTACAAAGAGCCGGCCATCGACTTCCAGAAGACTCTCGACGAGTGCATGGAATACGCCGATCTGCTCAAGCCGATGATGCTCGACGTCACCGCCGAACTGCATAACCTGCGTCGCGACGGCAAAGACATCATGTTCGAAGGCGCTCAAGGCTCCCTGCTGGACATCGACCACGGTACCTACCCGTACGTCACCAGCTCTAACACCACCGCTGGCGGCATCGCGACCGGTTCGGGTTTTGGCCCGATGTACCTGGATTACATCCTCGGCATCACCAAGGCTTACACCACTCGCGTGGGTTCGGGTCCGTTCCCGACCGAGCTGTTCGACGACGTCGGTGCGTTCCTCGCCAAGCGTGGCCACGAATTCGGTGCTACCACTGGCCGTGCCCGTCGTTGTGGCTGGTTCGACGCCGTCATCCTGCGTCGCGCCATCGACGTCAACAGCATCTCGGGCCTGTGCCTGACCAAGCTGGACGTACTGGACGGTCTTGAGACCATCAACATCTGCGTGGGCTACAAGAACCAGGAGGGTGCAGTGATCGATGCACCGACCGACGCTGACAGCTACATCGGTCTTGAGCCGGTGTACGAGCAAATGCCAGGCTGGACCGAGTCGACCCTGGGCGCCAAGACCCTGGAAGAGCTGCCTCAGGCTGCTCGCAACTACATCAAACGTGTCGAAGAGTTGGTCGGCGCGCCGATCGACATTATTTCGACGGGCCCGGACCGCAACGAGACCATCGTTCTGCGTCACCCGTTCGCTTAATAAGTCGTTGATGTAAAACACAAAGGGCCCTTAATCGGGCCCTTTGTCGTTTATGTCTGTTGGGCGGCATGACCTTTGCTGTGAATAATACTTCTAGAGTGCCATCAATTTAATGGCGTGCAAGTAGAGGGATTTCCTGTGTCGGCCGTTCTCTCACTGTTACAAAGCCGTTTGTTGCGGCCTGTGTTCGTTACCCTTGGTATCGCCCTCTTGGTGCAAGTGTTGGTGGCTGTCGCACTGACCCGGAGCACTGTGACCGCATTGGAAGCCGATTTGGGCAATCGTCTTGGCGTCGATAGTCAGAAACTCTCTGGCGAACTCGAGCAGGCCGGGCGTGAGGTCACTTCGAGCCTCGATAGCCTCTCCACCAATACTCGTCAGCGTTTGACTGCCGGTTTGTCCTCGCGACTGAAGGAAGAGCAGGCGCAACTGCGTGCGACCCTGGAAAAGGATCTGAAGGACTCCGCCAATGACATGGCTCAGCTCCTGGCCTCAGTTGCACCGCGCGCCATGTGGGACAGTGACGTTCCAACCCTGTCCGAATTCGCCCGGCGTGCTCAGCGCAATCCGAACGTGCTGTTCGTGGTGTACGACGACGCCACCGGCCAGCACCTGACCCGCTATCTGAATCGGGAAAACCCTGTCAACGCTGCCCTTGTGGAAAAAGGCCAGGGTGAGCGGGCGCTGGATAAAGTGCTGGATGCAGCGAAAAGCGATCCTTCGGTCTACTACCTCGAAGCCTCGATCAATCCCAATGGCGTGGAAATCGGCAAGGTGCTGATGGGTGTCTCCACGGCGTCGGTGGAAACTGACCTGGCGGCCCTCGACAAACGCTTCTCGGCGTTGATCGCCAGCGGCGATCAACTGGTCGGTGATAGCCTCAAGGGCGCTGCGGCTGATAGCGCCACCGCCATGCGCTCGCGCTTGCAGTCGGCGCAGTCCACGGCCACCGAAATGAAAGCCAATACCACCAGCACCGTTCAGGAAGCGGCGGCAACGTTGCGCTGGCGGATCGGCATGGCGCTGGCGCTGGTCGGCTGCGGTGTCTTGCTGCTGCTGGCGGTCGTGCTCGGGCGGCGGGTGGTCAATCGCCTTAAGCTGCTGATCGCTGCAATGGAGGATCTGGCCGCGGGTGAGGGTGACTTGACCAAACGCGTGCAGATCAATAGCAAAGATGAAATCGGCGACATGGCGTCGGCGGTCAACCGCTTTGTGGATAAGTTGCAGCCGATCGTTCGCGAAGCGGGTGATGTGGCTCAGCGCACTGGCGTGGAAATTGGTGCGATGACCAAGCGCAATGCTGGCGCCGATGCGGCGGCGGAATCCCAGCGCGATGAGGTGGCGGAGAGCTTGCGCGCTTTGTCGAAAATGGCGGACGAGGCGCAGGCCGAAAGCCATGCGATGCAGGCGGCGTTGCAGCAGGTGGTGGATATTCGTCAGGCGACGGATGAAAACACCCGCACCTCGGCGCAGGTCGGCAGCTTGATCGAGGCATTGGCCGGGCAAGTCGATACCGGGGCCAAAGTCATCGAGCGCCTGGCGCAGCAGAGCGAACAGATTGAAGTGGTGCTGGAAGTGATTCACGGGATCGCCGAGCAGACCAACTTGCTGGCGCTGAACGCGGCGATCGAAGCGGCGCGGGCCGGTGAAACCGGGCGTGGTTTTGCGGTGGTCGCTGATGAAGTGCGGGCGCTGGCCAGTAAGACTCAAAGCTCGACTGGCGACATTCAGGCGCACATCGGGGCCTTGCAGCAAGGCGCTCGCGAGGCGGTGGCGGCGATTGGGCAGGCAGGGCGCCAGGCCAGCGAAGGTTTGTTGGTATTGCGCGACAGTGCGCGTTTGCAGCAGTCGGTGCAGGCTTCCGTTGAACAGGTGCATGCGGCGATCGGTCTGGCGACTCAGGCGGCGGCTCATCAGGCCAAAGGCGCGCAAGCGGTGCGTGGGCGGGTCGAGACGATTCATGCCCAGGCCGAGCGTGCGGCGCAGGCGGTTGTGGAAACCACGGCCAGCGGCAAGGTGCTGGACAGTTTGGCGGCGCAGCTGAAGGCGAGCCTGGGGCAGTTCAGAGCCTGATCTTTTGTCTGGGTAACCGCTATCGCGAGCAGGCTCGCTCCCACATTGGAATGCATTCTCCTGTGGGGGCGAGCCTGCTCGCGATGACGGTGTCAGCGGCAGGAGATTATCGAAGGCCGGAAACGCAAAAACCCGCTTTCGCGGGTTTTTGAGAGATTCAAGATCGTTGACCTTGAACTTTGAATTGGTGCCCAGAAGAAGACTCGAACTTCCACGACCTTGCGGTCACCAGCACCTGAAGCTGGCGTGTCTACCAATTTCACCATCTGGGCAATATCAGCAGCGTTGCCGCTGTTGATGTGGCGCACTATACGGATAGCGTTTTGATCTGTAAACCCCTGATTTGGTTTTAATAAATCAAATGCTTAGAATGCAAAAACCCGCTTTCGCGGGTTTTTGTGTGAGACTTGAAATTGATCTAATCTCAAGCTCGAAATTGGTGCCCAGAAGAAGACTCGAACTTCCACGACCTTGCGGTCACCAGCACCTGAAGCTGGCGTGTCTACCAATTTCACCATCTGGGCAGTATCGACATGCGTCTGCGTCGTCGATGGCGCGCACTATACGGAGCGTCCTTTTAACTGTAAACCCCTGATATCAAAAAAACCTGGAAAATTTTACGAGCGGCGCTCAATGCTGTCTTTCCAGGCGGAGGAAGGAGCTTTTAGGGCCTCCAAGAGCCTGAAATTTCCCGTTTCATTACGCCTATGCCAAACTAACCCGCATATAGACAAGGTGAAAACTCTCTAATGGCCGATTGGCAGTCCCTCGATCCCGAGGCCGCTCGTGAAGCGGAAAAATATGAAAACCCTATTCCTAGCCGCGAACTGATCCTTCAGCACCTTGCTGATCGGGGTTCGCCTGCTAACCGCGAGCAGTTGGTCGAAGAGTTTGGTCTGACCACAGAAGACCAGATCGAAGCCCTGCGCCGCCGCCTGCGCGCCATGGAGCGCGACGCTCAACTGATCTATACCCGCCGCGGCACTTACGCGCCGGTCGACAAGCTCGACCTGATCCTGGGCCGCATCAGCGGTCACCGTGACGGCTTCGGCTTCCTGATCCCGGACGACGGCAGTGACGATCTGTTCATGAGCCCGGCGCAAATGCGCCTGGTGTTCGACGGCGACCGTGCACTGGCACGGGTTTCCGGTCTGGACCGTCGTGGTCGCCGCGAAGGCGTGATCGTCGAAGTGGTGTCTCGTGCTCACGAGAGCATCGTCGGTCGTTACTTCGAAGAAGGCGGCATCGGCTTTGTGGTTGCGGATAACCCGAAGATCCAGCAGGAAGTGCTGGTGACTCCAGGTCGTAACGCCAACGCCAATATCGGCCAATTCGTTGAAGTGAAGATTACGCACTGGCCGACGCCACGCTTCCAGCCGCAAGGCGATGTGGTGGAGGTGGTCGGTAACTACATGGCACCGGGCATGGAAATCGATATTGCCCTGCGTACCTACGACATTCCTCACGTCTGGCCTGAGGCGGTGCTCAAGGAAGCTGCCAAGCTCAAGCCGGAAGTCGAAGAGAAAGACAAAGAGAAACGCATCGACCTGCGTCATCTGCCGTTCGTCACCATCGACGGCGAAGATGCTCGCGACTTCGATGACGCGGTCTATTGCGAAGCGAAACCGGGCAAGCTGCGGCTGTTCTCCGGTGGCTGGAAGTTGTACGTGGCGATTGCCGACGTTTCCAGCTACGTGAAGATCGGTTCGGCGCTGGATAACGAATCTCAGGTTCGCGGCAACTCGGTGTACTTCCCTGAGCGCGTCGTGCCGATGCTGCCAGAGCAGCTGTCCAATGGCCTGTGCTCGCTGAATCCGCATGTCGATCGCCTGGCCATGGTGTGCGAGATGACCATCTCCAAAACCGGTGAGATGACCGACTACTGCTTCTACGAAGCGGTGATTCACTCCCACGCCCGGCTGACCTACAACAAGGTCAGCGCGATGCTGGAACAGCCGAAAACCACCGAAGCCCGGCAGTTGCGTGGCGAATACACCGACGTGGTGCCGCACCTCAAGCAGCTCTACTCGCTGTACAAGGTGTTGCTGGCGGCCCGTCATGTGCGTGGCGCGATCGATTTCGAAACGCAGGAAACCCGAATCATCTTCGGTTCCGAGCGCAAGATTGCCGAAATCCGTCCGACCGTGCGCAACGATGCGCACAAACTGATCGAGGAATGCATGCTGGCGGCCAACGTGGCCACCGCTGAGTTCCTGAAGAAGCACGAAATCCCTGCGTTGTACCGGGTTCACGATGGTCCGCCACCAGAGCGCCTGGAAAAACTCCGCGCGTTCCTTGGCGAGCTCGGCCTGTCCCTGCACAAAGGCAAGGACGGTCCGTCGCCGAAGGACTATCAGGCGCTGCTGGCCGGGATCAAGGATCGTCCGGATTTCCACCTGATCCAGACCGTCATGCTGCGTTCGTTGAGCCAGGCGGTGTACAGCGCGGATAACCAGGGCCACTTCGGCCTGAATTACGAAGCCTATACCCACTTCACCTCGCCGATTCGCCGCTACCCGGACTTGCTCACGCACCGGGCGATTCGCAGCGTCATCCACTCCAGGCAAGACACGCCACACGTGCGTCGTGCCGGGGCGATGAGCATTCCGAAAGCGCGCATCTATCCTTACGACGAAGCGGCGCTGGAACAGCTCGGCGAGCAGTGCTCGATGAGCGAGCGCCGTGCCGATGAAGCGACCCGTGACGTGGTGAACTGGCTCAAGTGCGAGTTCATGAAAGATCGCGTGGGCGAATCGTTCCCGGGTGTGATTACCGCCGTCACCGGTTTTGGTCTGTTCGTCGAGCTGACGGACATCTACGTCGAAGGTCTGGTCCACGTGACCGCTTTGCCGGGCGACTACTACCACTTCGACCCTGTGCATCACCGCCTGGCCGGTGAGCGTACCGGCCGCAGCTTCCGCCTCGGCGATACCGTCGAAGTGCGCGTGATGCGGGTTGACCTGGACGAGCGCAAGATCGACTTCGAGATGGCCGAAAAAACCATCAGCGCGCCGATTGGCCGCAAGAAGCGTGGTACAGAAACCTCGGCGCCTGCTGCCAAGACGGCTGCTGAACCTGTGCCGGCAAAAACCGGTCGTCGTGGCTCCGTGAAGGAGAAGGCTCCTGAGGCCTACCGCCCAAGCGATGCCGCGGCAAAAAATGCCGAAGTACGCAAAAGTCGTGAAATGAAGCAGGCGTTGCTGGCCGAAGCGAAGAGCGGCGGTAAAGCGGCGTCTGGGGGAAAGGCCGGACGGTCGGCGCCTGAAAAGGCTTCCGGCGGCAAACCAGCTAAACCGAGTAAACACCGTAAAGGCCCGCCAAAAGCGGGCTCGGCTCCAGCCAAAAGCGGCGGGGCGCGTAAACCTAAGGCCAAGTCATGAGTCAGTTGGAAAAAATCTACGGCGTGCATGCCGTAGAAGCGTTGCTGCGTCATCACCCGAAACGCGTCAAGCAGATCTGGCTGGCCGAAGGCCGCAGTGATCCGCGCGTTCAGACGCTGATCGAGCTGGCCAACGAAAACCGCGTTGCGGTCGGTCAGGCCGAGCGTCGTGAACTGGATGCCTGGGTTGAAGGCGTGCACCAAGGCGTGGTGGCGGACGTGAGTCCAAGCCAGGTCTGGGGCGAGGCCATGCTCGACGAGCTGCTCGACCGTACCGAGGGTGCGCCACTGTTGTTGGTGCTCGACGGCGTAACCGATCCGCACAACCTCGGTGCTTGCCTGCGTTCGGCCGATGCGGCCGGTGCGCTGGCAGTGATCGTTCCGAAGGACAAGTCAGCTACCCTGACGCCGACTGTACGTAAAGTCGCTTGCGGCGCGGCGGAAGTGATTCCGTTGGTGGCCGTGACCAACCTGGCGCGCACCCTGGAAAAACTCAAGCAGCGTGGCTTGTGGGTCGTCGGCACGGCGGGGGAGGCTGAGCAGGATCTGTATCAGCAGGACCTGACTGGCCCGACCATCCTGATCATGGGCGCGGAGGGTAGCGGGATGCGCCGCCTGACTCGCGATCTTTGCGACTATCTGGTGCGCTTGCCGATGGCCGGTAGCGTCAGCAGCCTCAACGTTTCCGTGGCGACCGGAGTCTGTCTGTTCGAGGCCCTGCGTCAGCGCGGCGTAAAAGCCGCCGGAACCGCCAAGAAGTCCTGATCTGCTGCAAATTCCCTGTGGGAGCGAGCTTGCTCGCGATAGCGGTGTAACATTCAGCATAAATATTGAATGTTGCGCCCTCATCGCGAGCAAGCTCGCTCCCACAATGGCTTCTGTCAGGGCAAAGATTGTTGGTATGAACGAACTGTTCAAATAATCACCAATTGCCTTGCACCTCTTCAGTCCCTTCTCTACAATTGCGCCCCTTGCTGTGACGGCAGGCACGCATGTGTCTATCGCCGGCAAGTCCATAAGTGTCATTCACTCCTTGTCTGACCGCTTTTGAGCGGCAGGCTACAACCCGTAAGGAGCATTCATGCGTCATTACGAAATCATCTTTTTGGTCCACCCGGATCAAAGCGAGCAAGTCGGCGGCATGGTTGAGCGTTACACCAAGCTGATCGAAGAAGACGGCGGCAAAATCCACCGTCTGGAAGATTGGGGCCGTCGTCAACTGGCCTACGCAATCAACAATGTTCACAAGGCTCACTACGTGATGCTGAACGTTGAGTGCACCGGCAAGGCCCTGGCCGAGCTGGAAGACAACTTCCGCTACAACGATGCAGTGATCCGTAACCTGGTCATCCGTCGCGAAGAAGCCGTTACCGGCCAATCCGAGATGCTCAAGGCTGAAGAAAACCGCAGTGAGCGCCGTGAGCGTCGCGACCGTCCTGAGCACGAAGGCGCTGAAAGCGTTGACAGTGATGACAGCGACGCCAGCGATAACGCTGACGAGTAATCCACGGACCTTTTGAGGAGCCTATTACATGGCACGTTTCTTCCGTCGTCGTAAATTCTGCCGCTTCACCGCTGAAGACGTGAAAGAGATCGATTACAAAGATCTCAACACTCTGAAAGCTTACGTATCCGAGACCGGCAAAATCGTTCCAAGCCGCATCACCGGTACCAAAGCTCGTTATCAGCGTCAGCTGGCCACCGCTATCAAGCGCGCCCGCTTCCTGGCCCTGCTGGCCTACACCGACAGCCACGGCCGCTGAGACCGGGCAGTCGACACGTAGCAAAGGATTGAATGCATGCGCGCCATAGCTGAGTTCATCATGCGCGGTCGTATGCAGGCCACTCTCGTAGTGGCTGGATGCGCGGCATTGCCGTTGTTGTACTGGTTGGGTGCTGCCGCCGGGAGCCTTGTGCTGCTGCGGCGCGGATTGAAGGACGCCCTTGGCGTTCTTGCTCTGGGAATACTGCCGGCATTGCTCTGGTTTATGTATTCCGATGATCCACGCGCACTCATGGTGCTGCTGGGGTCTTCGGGCCTTGCGTTGGTTTTGCGCGCAAGTGAGTCCTGGAACCGCGTGCTGCTGGTCAGCATAGCGATGGGATTGGTGTTTTCAGTGGTGCTGGGTGCGGTTTACCGCCCTCAGATCGAGATGCTGGCGCAGGAACTGGTAAAGATCCTGCCGCTGGCCCTCGGTGACCTCTACCAGCAATTGTCGGTAGAGGAGCGAGCGCGTCTCGCCGCCCTGATTGCCCCGGTCCTGACTGGCCTGATAGCGGCCTTGTTGCAAATCGTCAGTGTGCTGAGCCTGATTGTCGGGCGCTACTGGCAGGCGTTGTTGTACAACCCTGGTGGTTTTGGTCGCGAGTTTCGCGCCATCCGAATCCCGCTGGGGCCGGCGATGTTGCTGCTGGCGTGCATGCTTCTGGGGCCGAACTTCGGTTCCCGGATGGCCATGTTGACGCCGTTGTGCAGCGTACCGCTGGTGTTCGCCGGGCTGGCCCTGATTCATGGGCTGGTGGCTGAAAAGCGACTGGCCAAATTTTGGCTGGTGGGGTTGTACGTAACGCTGTTGCTGTTTATGCAGCTGATCTATCCGTTGCTGGTGGTCCTGGCCATTGTCGACAGCCTGATTGATTTTCGCGGTCGTTTGACGCCGAAAGACGTCGATAGCGCGAACGGTGAAGGTTAAAAGTTAAGAGGATTTTCACATGCAACTGATCCTTCTGGAAAAAGTCACCAACCTGGGCAACCTGGGTGACAAAGTGAACGTTAAGGCTGGTTACGGTCGTAACTACCTGCTGCCTTACGGCAAAGCTACCGCTGCGACCGCTGCCAACCTGGCTGCGTTCGAAGAGCGTCGCGCTGAGCTGGAAAAAGCCGCAGCAGACCGTAAAACTTCGGCTGAAAACCGCGCTGCCCAACTGGCTGAGCTGGAAGTGACTATCACTGCCACCGCCGGTGACGAAGGCAAGCTGTTCGGTTCGATCGGTACCCACGACATCGCTGATGCACTGACCGCCTCTGGCGTTGAAGTTGCAAAAAGCGAAGTTCGTCTGCCGAACGGCACCATCCGCAACGTAGGCGAATTCGACGTAGCCGTGCACCTGCACGCTGAAGTTGAAGCCACCGTACGCGTTGTCGTGGTAGCAGCTTAAGCAGCACTTGTCGGCTGGCACCCTTGGGTGCTTGCCGGTAACATCGGGCACGATCCTGTTTACAGGTCGTGCCCTTTGTCTTTCTGCAGTTTCTGATTTTCTACAAACCCTGCTTTTTCTAAAGAAACCAAGTGGCCATGAACGATATCTCCGCTCCTGAGCAATACGATCTGCAAACCGCCGCGCTGAAAGTGCCGCCGCATTCCATCGAGGCCGAACAGGCCGTGCTCGGTGGTCTGATGCTGGACAACAACGCTTGGGAACGCGTGCTCGATCAGGTCTCGGACGGTGATTTCTATCGACATGACCACCGCCTGATCTTCCGTGCGATCGCCAAGCTGGCCGATCAGAACTCGCCGATCGACGTCGTGACCCTGGCTGAGCAATTGGACAAGGAAGGTCAGACCTCGCAAGTCGGTGGCCTCGGTTATCTTGGCGAACTGGCGAAAAACACGCCGTCGGTTGCCAACATCAAGGCCTATGCGCAGATCGTCCGTGCGCGGGCGACCTTGCGCCAACTGATTGGCATCGCCACCGAGATTGCCGACAGCGCCTTCAGTCCGGAAGGCCGCACGGCTGAAGAGATTCTCGACGAAGCCGAACGGCAGATCTTCCAGATTGCCGAAGCGCGGCCGAAAACCGGCGGGCCGGTGAGCGTCAACGACCTGCTGACCAAGGCCATCGATCGCATCGATACCCTGTTCAATACCGATAACGCTATTACCGGCCTGTCCACCGGTTACACCGACCTCGACGAGAAGACCAGCGGTCTGCAACCGTCCGACTTGATCATCGTCGCCGGCCGTCCATCGATGGGTAAAACCACCTTTGCGATGAACCTGGTGGAAAACGCCGTGCTGCGCAGCGACAAATGCGTGCTGGTCTACTCGCTGGAAATGCCAGGCGAATCGTTGATCATGCGTATGTTGTCGTCGCTGGGCCGGATCGATCAGACCAAGGTCCGGGCCGGTCGTCTGGAAGACGACGATTGGCCGCGCCTGACGTCGGCGGTCAACCTGCTCAACGATCGCAAACTGTTCATCGACGATACGGCGGGTATCAGTCCGTCGGAAATGCGTGCGCGGACTCGTCGACTGGTGCGTGAGCATGGCGAAGTTGGCTTGATCATGATCGACTACCTCCAGTTGATGCAGATTCCAGGCTCTGGTGGTGACAACCGGACCAACGAGATTTCCGAGATTTCTCGTTCGTTGAAGGCTTTGGCCAAGGAATTCAACTGCCCGGTAGTGGCACTGTCGCAGCTAAACCGATCCCTGGAGCAACGTCCGAACAAGCGCCCGATCAACTCCGACTTGCGGGAATCCGGAGCGATCGAGCAGGACGCCGACGTCATCATGTTCGTCTACCGTGATGAGGTGTATCACCCGGAAACCGAACACAAAGGCATTGCCGAGATCATCATCGGCAAGCAGCGGAACGGCCCGATCGGCACCACGCGCCTGGCGTTCATCGGCAAGTACACCCGCTTCGAAAACCTCGCGCCGGGCAGCTATAACTTCGACGACGAGTAATCGCGTCGTATCTAATTCCGACCATGGCCGTCGGAATTGGTTAATTTTTGTGCTATATTCCGCGCCCGCGAAATTCAATGAAAGCCAACACCGGTTATCGACATGCAAGCAGCCAAGCCGTTATTTGACTATCCCAAGTACTGGGCCGAATGTTTCGGTCCCGCGCCATTCCTGCCAATGAGCAGGGAGGAGATGGATCAGCTCGGCTGGGATTCCTGCGACATCATCATCGTCACCGGTGATGCCTACGTCGACCACCCGTCGTTTGGCATGGCAATCATCGGCCGGCTGCTGGAGTCCCAGGGCTTTCGCGTCGGGATCATTGCGCAGCCAAACTGGCAGTCCAAAGACGACTTCATGAAGCTCGGCGAGCCGAACCTGTTCTTCGGTGTCGCGGCCGGGAACATGGACTCGATGATCAACCGCTACACCGCCGACAAGAAAATCCGTTCCGATGACGCCTACACCCCCGGTGGCCTGGCGGGCAAACGTCCGGATCGCGCCAGCCTGGTTTACAGCCAGCGCTGCAAGGAAGCCTACAAGAATGTGCCGATTGTCCTCGGTGGCATCGAAGCTTCCCTGCGCCGCATCGCGCACTACGATTACTGGCAGGACCGGGTACGCAACTCAATCCTGATCGATGCCTGCGCCGACATTCTGCTGTATGGCAACGCCGAGCGAGCGATTGTCGAAGTCGCTCAGCGTCTGTCCTACGGTCACAAGATCGAAGACATCACCGACGTGCGCGGCACCGCGTTCATTCGTCGTGACACGCCGCAAGGCTGGTACGAAGTCGACTCCACGCGCATCGACCGTCCGGGCAAGATCGACAAGATCATCAACCCGTACGTCAACACCCAGGACACCCAGGCTTGCGCTATCGAGCAGGAAAAGGGTCCGGTTGAAGACCCGGAAGAAGCCAAGGTCGTACAAATCCTGGCGAGCCCGCGGATGACTCGTGACAAGACCGTGATCCGTCTGCCATCGGTAGAAAAAGTCCGTGGCGACGCCGTTCTGTACGCCCACGCCAACCGCGTGCTGCACCTGGAAACCAACCCGGGCAACGCCCGCGCGCTGGTCCAGAAGCACGGCGAAGTCGATGTCTGGTTCAACCCGCCGCCGATTCCGATGACCACCGAAGAGATGGACTACGTGTTTGGCATGCCTTACGCACGTATTCCGCACCCGGCGTATGGCAAGGAGAAGATCCCAGCCTACGACATGATCCGTTTCTCGGTGAACATCATGCGCGGCTGCTTCGGCGGCTGTACCTTCTGCTCGATCACCGAGCACGAAGGCCGGATCATCCAGAACCGTTCCGAAGAATCGATCATTCGCGAGATCGAAGAGATCCGCGACAAGGTCCCAGGCTTCACCGGCGTCATTTCCGACCTCGGCGGCCCGACCGCGAACATGTATCGCATCGCCTGCAAGAGCCCGGAAATCGAATCCGCGTGCCGCAAGCCGTCGTGCGTGTTCCCCGGCATTTGCCCGAACCTGAACACCGACCACTCGTCGTTGATTCAGTTGTATCGCAGCGCCCGTGCCTTGCCGGGTGTGAAGAAGATCCTGATCGCGTCTGGCCTGCGTTACGACCTCGCGGTCGAGTCGCCGGAATACGTGAAGGAGCTGGTGACCCACCACGTCGGTGGTTACCTGAAGATCGCCCCGGAACACACCGAGGAAGGTCCGCTCAACCAGATGATGAAGCCGGGCATCGGCAGCTATGACAAGTTCAAGCGGATGTTCGAGAAGTACTCCAAGGAAGCCGGGAAAGAGCAGTACCTGATTCCGTACTTCATCGCTGCCCACCCCGGCACCACCGACGAAGACATGATGAACCTGGCCCTGTGGCTCAAGGGCAACGGTTTCCGCGCGGACCAGGTGCAGGCGTTCTACCCGTCGCCGATGGCCACCGCCACCGCCATGTACCACTCGGGCAAGAACCCGCTGCGCAAGGTCACTTACAAGAGCGACGCCGTGACCATCGTCAAGAGCGAAGAGCAGCGTCGTCTGCACAAGGCGTTCTTGCGTTACCACGACCCGAAAGGCTGGCCGATGCTGCGTGAAGCGCTGATCCGCATGGGCCGTGCCGACCTGATCGGGCCGGGCAAGAACCAGTTGATCCCGCTGCACCAGCCGGCCACCGACAGCTACCAGAGCGCCCGTCGCAAGAACTCGACGCCAGCCGGTAGCCATAAAGTGGCTGGGGAAAAGACCACCAAAATCCTTACGCAACACACCGGCTTGCCGCCGCGTGCCAGCGATGGCGGTAACCCGTGGGACAAGCGTGAACAGGCCAAGGCCGCGGCGTTCGCCCGCAACCAACAAGCCGCCAAGGAACGCAAGGACGCCGCCAAAGGTAAAGGGCCCAAGCCTGCGCGCAAGCCGGTAGTGCCGCGTTAAGCGGTGTTTGCCTGTTAACAAAACGCCAGCCTTCGGGCTGGCGTTTTGCGTCGTGGATCAAGATCAAAAGATCGCAGCCTGCGGCAGCTCCTACGGGGAAACGCATATCCCGGCGTAGGAGCTGCCGCAGGCTGCGATCTTTTCACGGCCCCGCCACATTTCTGTGCAACCTTCATCACAGCAAATTCCGCATTGCGCGGTTTTGGTGCTGTACTGCGCTAAGCAAACGCAGAAAGCGTCGGGTATGCCGGCTGGCATAAGTCTTGCGCGCTTTCCAATACGCTTAAGGCTCGCAGGAGGCACGCCGTGTCGATCCATGTCGCATTGCACCATGTCACGCATTACCGCTACGACCGCGCCGTCGAGCTCGGTCCGCAGATTGTTCGCCTGCGCCCGGCAGCCCACAGCCGCACGCGGATTCTTTCCTATGGGTTGAAAGTGTTGCCTGAGCAACACTTCATCAACTGGCAACAAGACCCGCAGGGCAATTACCTGGCGCGGTTGGTGTTTCCTGAGAACACCACGGAGCTGCGGATCGAAGTCGATCTGCTGGCCGAGATGGCGGTGTTCAACCCGTTCGACTTCTTCCTTGAGCCCTACGCGGAAAAAATCCCCTTCGCTTATGCCGCCGACGAACAGCGTGAGCTGGCGCCGTACCTGGAAACCCTGCCGCTGACGCCAAAGTTCAAGGCTTACCTTGACGGCATTGAGCGTACGCCGCTGCCCGCCGTGGATTTTCTGGTGGCCCTCAACCAGCGCCTGAGCGAAGACATCGGCTACCTGATTCGCATGGAGCCGGGTGTTCAAACCCCGGAATACACTCTGGAACACGCGTCGGGCTCCTGCCGTGACTCGGCCTGGCTGCTGGTGCAACTGCTGCGTAACCTCGGGCTGGCGGCGCGATTTGTCTCCGGTTACCTGATTCAACTTACCGCTGACGTGAAAAGCCTCGACGGTCCTTCCGGCACTGAAGTGGACTTCACCGACCTGCACGCCTGGTGCGAGGTTTACCTGCCCGGCGCGGGCTGGATCGGCCTGGACGCCACTTCCGGGCTGTTTGCCGGTGAAGGACATATTCCGTTGGCCTGTAGCCCCGATCCGTCCTCGGCGGCGCCGATCAGCGGGCTGGTCGAACCGTGCGAGTGCGAATTCAGCCACGAAATGTCGGTCGAGCGGATTTGGGAGGCCCCAAGAGTCACCAAGCCCTACACCGAAGACCAGTGGCTGGCTATCCAGGCGCTAGGCCGGCAGATCGACGCCGACCTGCAAGAGGGCGATGTGCGCCTGACCATGGGCGGCGAGCCGACGTTCGTGTCCATCGACGACCCGGACGGTGCCGAGTGGAATACCGCAGCGCTGGGGCCGGACAAGCGGCGGCTGTCCGCCGAGCTGTTCCAGCGCATGCGCAAACATTACGCGCCCAAGGGGCTGGTGCATTTTGGCCAGGGTAAGTGGTACCCCGGCGAGCAACTGCCGCGCTGGTCGCTGAACTGCTACTGGCGTCGAGATGGTGTGCCGATCTGGAATAACAGCGCGTTGATTGCCGATGAGCAGGAAGACTACGGCGCCGATGGCAAATTGGCCGGGCGTTTTCTGGCGAGTGTCGCCGAGCGTTTGAAACTGCCTACTCGCTTTGTATTTCCAGCCTACGAAGACAACCTTTACTACCTCTGGCGCGAAGGCGCGTTGCCGGTCAACGTCAGCGCTGAAGACTCACGGCTGGGCGATGAACTTGAGCGCGCCCGCCTGCACAAGGTTTTCAGCCAAGGGCTGGATAAAGTGATTGGTCAGGTGCTGCCACTGGCCCGCACCGCCAAGGGGGATCAATGGCAGAGCGGCCGCTGGTATCTGCGTGACAGCCATTGCCGACTGGTGCCGGGAGATTCGCCACTGGGCTATCGCTTGCCGCTGGCCTCGCAACCGTGGGTGACGGCGGCGGAGTACCCGTTCGTTCACCCGGTCGATCCGAATCAGGATTTGCCGGAGTTGCCCGACGCGGCCCGGTTGCAGGCGCATGGCGAGCCGGCCGCCGCCGATGAGCGTGTGCCGAAAATCGACGAGTCCGCTGATTGGCTGACCCGCACCGCGTTCTGCGCTGAGGCTCGGGAAGGGCGTTTGTATTTGTTCATGCCGCCGCTGGAGCGCGTCGAGGATTACCTCGAGCTCGTCAGCGCCATCGAAGCCACTGCCGAGGAGTTGCGTTGCCCGGTGCTTCTGGAAGGCTATGAGCCGCCGAGCGACCCACGCCTGAGCAACTTCCGCATTACTCCAGATCCCGGCGTCATCGAAGTCAACGTGCAGCCGTCCGCCAGTTGGGACGAGCTGGTCGAGCGCACCGAATTCCTCTATGAAGAGGCGCGGCAGACCCGGCTGACCACCGAAAAATTCATGATCGACGGTCGGCACACAGGCACTGGCGGCGGTAACCATTTCGTACTCGGTGGCGCGACCCCGGCCGACTCACCGTTTCTGCGCCGGCCGGATCTGCTGCGCAGCCTGATCAGCTACTGGCATAACCACCCGTCGCTGTCTTACCTGTTTTCCGGTCTGTTCATCGGCCCGACGTCCCAGGCGCCGCGTGTGGACGAAGCACGCAACGATGCGTTGTACGAACTGGAAATCGCCTTTGCGCAGATGCCCGAACCCGATGAGGAATGCGCACCGTGGCTGGTGGACCGCTTGCTGCGCAACTTGCTGATCGACGTCACGGGCAACACCCACCGCGCCGAGTTCTGTATCGACAAACTCTATTTCCCGGACGGCGCCACCGGTCGCCTTGGTCTGTTGGAGTTGCGCGCCTTCGAAATGCCGCCTCATGCACGCATGAGCCTGGCCCAGCAATTGTTGCTGCGGGCGCTGGTGGCGCGGTTCTGGCGCGAGCCGTATGCGCCGGCCAAGCTGGCACGTTGGGGGACTGAATTGCATGACCGTTTCCTGCTGCCGCATTTTATCGAGCAGGACTTCGCCGATGTGATCGTCGACCTCAACGCGGCCGGTTATGCGCTGCGCGCCGAGTGGTTTGCCGCGCATCTGGAGTTCCGTTTTCCCAAGGTCGGTGATTACGCGGTCAGCGGCATCGAACTGGAACTGCGTCAGGCGCTGGAGCCCTGGCATGTGCTGGGAGAGGAGGGCTCGGCCGGCGGCACGGTGCGCTATGTCGATTCGTCGCTGGAGCGTTTGCAGGTCAAGCTCACAGGCTTGGCGCCGCAGCGTTACGTGCTGACGTGCAACGGCATCCCGGTGCCGCTGCAACCGACCGGGCGGGTGGGCGAGTTTGTCGCCGGCGTGCGTTTTCGCGCCTGGCAACCGGCGAACTGTCTGCAACCGACCATTCCGGTGCACGCGCCGCTGGTGTTCGATCTGCTCGATACTTGGATGCAGCGCTCGCTGGGCGGTTGTCAGTACCACGTCGCGCATCCGGGCGGACGCAACTACGACAGCCTGCCGGTGAACGCCAATGAGGCCGAGAGTCGGCGGATGGCGCGTTTCTTCCGTCTCGGCCACAGCCCGGGAACGTTGCCGGTGCCAACGCTGATCATCAACGACGAACTGCCGATGACCCTCGATTTACGACGTTTCTGAGTCAGACACGACGCCCGGATATTTCGCATATCCGGGCGTCAGGCGTCTGCGTTAATCTGACTTTTCATTGCTGGCTGCCGAGCTTTCCATGCCTGACCTGCTTGACCGTTACCCGCTCACGGCGGGCACCTATCATGAGCTGCTCGACGAAAACGGGGCCGTGCGCCCGCACTGGCGACGGCTGTTCGATCAGTTGCAACGCAGCACGCCGGCGCAGCTGGTGCAGCGGCAAGCCTTGCTGGCACGGCAGATTCAGGAAAACGGCGTCACCTACAACGTTTACGCGGACCCGAAAGGCGCTGATCGTCCGTGGGAACTGGACCTGCTGCCCCATGTGATTGCGGCCGATGAGTGGCAGCAGTTATCAGCCGGGATCGCCCAGCGTGCGCGCCTGCTCAATGCAGTGCTGGCGGATCTGTATGGCCCGCAGCGCTTGATTGCCGAAGGCCTGCTGCCAGCAGAACTGGTGTTCGGTCACAACAACTTCCTCTGGCCCTGTCAGGGCATTCAACCGCCGGACGGGGCTTTTCTGCATTTGTATGCAGTGGATCTGGCGCGCACCCCCGATGGGCGTTGGTGGGTGACGGCGGACCGGACTCAAGCGCCGTCGGGTGCCGGTTACGCGCTGGAAAACCGCACCATCGTGTCGCGGGCCTTTCCCGAGTTGTACCGCGATTTGCAGGTGCAACACCTGGCCGGGTTCTTCCGCACCTTGCAGGAAACCCTGGCGCGTCAGGCACCGAGCGCTGATGAAGTGCCGCTGGTGGTGTTGCTGACGCCGGGGCGCTTCAACGAAAGCTATTTCGAGCACCTGTATCTGGCTCGCCAACTGGGTTATCCACTGGTTGAAGGCGGCGATCTGACGGTACGCGATGCCACGGTTTACTTGAAAACCCTCAGCGGTTTGCGTCGGGTCCACGCGATCATGCGGCGGCTCGACGATGATTTCTGCGATCCGCTGGAGCTGCGCACCGACTCGGCGCTCGGCGTACCGGGTCTGCTTGAAGCGGTGCGACAGGGGCGGGTGCTGGTGGCCAATGCCTTGGGCAGCGGTGTGCTGGAGTCGCCAGGGCTGTTGGGCTTTCTGCCGAAGATCAATCAATTTCTGTTCGGCGAAGAACTGATCCTGCCGTCCATTGCCACCTGGTGGTGCGGCGAACGGCCAGTGCTGGCGCAGGCCCTGGAAAAACTGCCTGAGCTGCTGATCAAACCGGCGTTTCCTTCGCAAAGTTTTGCCCCGGTGTTTGGCCGTGACTTGGGTGAAAAACAGCGCCAAAGTCTCGCCGAGCGTATGCAGGCACGGCCTTATGCCTATGTCGCGCAAGAACTGGCGCAGCTGTCCCAGGCGCCGATCTGGCAGGCCGAAGACGGCCAGTTGCAGCCTCGGGCCATCGGCATGCGCGTTTACGCGGTGGCCAGTCACGACGGCTATCGGGTACTGCCCGGCGGCTTGACCCGGGTCGCAGCCGAGGCGGATGCCGAAGTGGTGTCGATGCAGCGCGGTGGCGCGAGCAAGGACACCTGGGTGTTGGGCGAGCGCGCGCCAATCGGTGAGCAATGGAAAGCCCAGCGGACTATCGGCGTGCACGATCTGGTGCGGCGCGATCCGTACTTGCCGTCACGGGTGGTCGAGAACCTGTTCTGGTTCGGTCGATATTGCGAACGCTGCGACGACAGCGCGCGGCTGCTGCGGATCATACTCACGCGCTACGTCGATGGCGATGATCCGCAAGCCTTGCAGGCTGCGGTCGATCTCGGCGAAAGCCTGATGCTGCTGCCCGACGAAGGTGAATTGCCCGAGCGTTTGCTGGCGGCATTGCTCGGTGATGACTGGGTGTTCAGTCTGCGTTCCAACCTGCAGCGCTTGCAGTGGGCGGCGTCCCAGGTGCGCGGCAAACTCTCGCGAGAGAACTGGCAAGCGCTGGTGGAGTTGCAACGCGAAGCCGCAGAGCTGGAAACCGAAGAGCCGGATTTTGGTGAGCTGCTGGATTTCCTCAACCGTCTGGTGATGTCACTTGCAGCGCTGTCGGGTTTTGCGCTGGACGACATGACTCGCGACGAAGGCTGGCGCTTCTTGATGATCGGTCGGCGGATCGAGCGGTTGCAGTTTCTCAGCAGTAGCCTGGCAGCCTTCCTGCGTGGTGCCGGGGCGTTTGATCAAGCCGGGCTGGAATGGCTGTTGGAGCTGGGCAACAGCAGCATCACCTACCGTTCCCGCTACTTGGCGGTGGCGCAATTGATTCCGGTACTCGATGTGTTGCTGCTCGATGAGCAGAACCCTCATGCGGTGCTGTTCCAGCTGAAGCTGGTGACCCGCACCCTCAAGCGCTTGAACAACGACTTTGGTGCGCCGCGCGATAGGGCGTTGCCTTCGTTGCTAGAGCGTCTGGCGCGATTCGATCTCAGTTGTCTGGAGAACGCGTTGTTCGGCGAAACCAGCGTCCGCGCAGCCCTCGATGGATTGGCGGATTTGCTGCAAGAAATCGCCGATGTCAGTAATCAGGTGTCTGATCGCCTCGCGTTGCGGCATTTTGCCCATGTCGATGATGTCAGCCAGCGCACGGTGTCCGTCTGATGAGCGCCCATTACCAGATTCTCCACGACACCCATTATCACTACGACAGCCCGGTGTCCCTGGCCCAGCAGCTCGCCCATTTGTGGCCACGGTACTGCGCCTGGCAGCGCTGTACCGAGCAGCAATTGCAGATCAGCCCAGAGCCGACTTCGCGCCGCGATGAGCTGGACGTGTTCGGCAATCCGCTGACCCGACTGGCCTTCGAAAGGCCCCACGACGAATTGCTGGTCAATGCCCGGCTGACGGTCGAAGTGCTGCCCCGGCCGTTTTGCGATTTCAATCAATCGCCGGCCTGGGACATGACTCGCAGCGCATTGACCTATAGCAGTCAGCCGATTGCTGCTGAGCTTCTGGAAGCCTGTCGTTATCGGTTTGAGTCACCGTATGTGCACTTGAAGAGCAGCTTCGTCGAGTTCTCCGAAAGCTGTTTTCCGCTGGGCCGTCCATTGATGCTGGGGGTTCAGGCGTTGATGGAAAAGATCTTCAGCGAATTCACCTTCGACGCCGAGGCGACCCAGGTCGCGACGCCGCTGGTGGAAGTGCTGGAGCGTCGGCGTGGGGTCTGTCAGGACTTTGCGCACCTGATGCTTGCCTGCTTGCGTTCCCGGGGGCTCGCGGCGCGTTATGTCAGCGGCTACCTGCTGACCCAGCCACCACCGGGGCAGCCACGGTTGATCGGCGCCGATGCGTCCCACGCCTGGGTTTCAGTATTTTGCCCGGTGCTGGGCTGGGTTGATTTCGATCCGACCAACAACGTGCAACCGGCACTGGAGCACATCACCTTGGCCTGGGGCCGGGACTTTTCCGATGTGTCGCCATTGCGCGGAGTGATACTGGGCGGCGGTAGCCATGACCCGGAAGTACGGGTGACCGTCATGCCACTGGATGAACATTAAAGATCGCAGCCTGCGGCAGCTCCTACAGAAGAATGCACCCGGCGTAGGAGCTGCCGCAGGCTGCGATCTTTTGATTCTGTTGTTAAGAGGTGCTTAGGCCTGTGAGGGTCGGCAGCATGACTGCCGACCCTGGACACAGATCCGGTGGGTTTGATCAGAACATCAAACCCTGTGGGTCTCAGGCGTCGGGCGCCTGATCTTTCGGTGCTTCAACAGCATCTTCTGCGGCCACTTCACCTTCTGCTTCCGGGTTCAGTGCTGCTGCTTCTTCTTCAGCTGTAGCTTTCTTGCGCTGAAGCTTTTCCTCTTTCTTCTGCTCCTTGGCCAAGTCTCTCTGACGTTTGGCGAAGGAGTAATTAGGTTTAGCCATGGGCGATCCTCTGGGGTCGAAGGTGAGGTTGAGCGGCGCGTATTCTGCCTTTAAACCGGGGGCAAGGGTTAGCTGGGTTTTTGCCCGGCCCATTTTGGTGCTACCACCGGTTGCCAGGCATCCAGTGCATTCAGCAGATCCTGCGGCGATTCGCTCATTTGCAGCATGTCACGGTGATGCTCGCGAACGAAGCCTTCGCCGACGACGTGATCAAGAAATGCAGTGAGCTTGCTGTAGAAACCGTTCACTTCCAGCAACCCCAGCGGTTTGCCGTGGTAGCCGAGCTGGCCCCAGGTCCAGACTTCGAACAGCTCTTCAAACGTGCCGAGGCCGCCGGGCAGAGCGATAAACGCGTCGCTCAGCTCGGCCATGCGCGCCTTGCGTGCGTGCATGCCGTCGACCACTTCCAGGCGCGTCAGGCCGTTGTGGCCGATTTCCGAGTTTTTCAGGCTTTCGGGGATGATCCCGATCACTTCGCCACCGGCCGCCAGCGCCGCATCGGCCACGATGCCCATCAAGCCGACAGCACCGCCGCCATACACCAGCGTCAGCTTACGCCGGGCCAGCGCCTGGCCGAGGGCGATCGCGGCTTCCCTATACGCCGGGTCAGTGCCGGTGCTGGCGCCGCAAAATACACAAACAGACGCTAAAGACATGCCTTACTCCATGGTCAGTGATAGCGCCAGATTAATGGCTGATCTTGGGCGTTCCAAGGGTTAATCCTCGTCGCGTGCTTCTTCATAGGTGCCGCTGGCGCCACAGGCGTAGGCGGCGAGCAAACTGCACAACAGGCTATTGAAGAACATGACCGGCGCTCCAGTATGGGATGACAAACCGATCATAGGTGCGCACCAGAGGTCTGGCCGGTTAATTGTTTCGATCAATGTCATAGCCCGAAAGTTGTATACAATTCTTGATTCAGGTCATAGGCACTTGCAGAAATTTCAGGCAGTCTTTATGCCCTACGGATTTTGTTAACCCTGCCTTGGAGATTCACCATGTTTGCCAAACTCGTTGCGGTATCCCTGCTGACACTGGCCAGCAGCCAATTGATGGCTGCAGAGTGCAAGGTCGATGTCGACTCCACCGATCAGATGTCCTTCACCACGAAGGAGATCACCATCGACAAGAGCTGCAAAACCTTCACCGTCAACCTGACCCACTCCGGCAGCATGCCGAAGAACGTCATGGGCCATAACTGGGTACTGAGCAAGACCGCAGACATGGCTGGCATCGCTGGCGACGGCATGGCCGCCGGCATCGACAAGAATTACCTGAAAGAAGGTGACACTCGCATCATCGCCCACACCAAAATCATCGGTGCCGGCGAGAAAGACTCGGTGACTTTCGACGTGTCGAAGCTGACCGCTGGCGAAAGTTACCAGTTCTTCTGCTCGTTCCCGGGCCACAACTCGATGATGAAAGGCGCCGTTGTCCTGAAGTGATCAGGCAGCCCTGGCTGAAATGAAAAACGCCCCTCAGGGGCGTTTTTTTGTTTGTGCGCGAGAAAAATCCGCTGAGTGTCCTGGCGAGACCATCCCTACCGCTGGTCGGAAACCACTGCCTACCTGTTATTTCTGACAGTGGTCAGCCCATCGGGGCCAGGTGTTAGATGAGCGTCAGCCCTGCCGCTCACGTCGCGGCGACTCTTGCGAGATGGAGATTGCTCATGACTGCTCAGGAAACCGCTCCCAAAACACGCGCTGCCATTCCGACGCCTCTTGAAGCACCGAAAATCAGGCAGGCGCCGAATAATATCGACCTGGACCCGATGACGGTTCACACCACCAACCGGCTGACCGCAGAAATAAAACGGTTGGAGCAAGGGTTGGAGGAGAGCGACAAGTTCTTTGTCAAACTCACGGGCTGGAATCCCGTCGAATCGCGCGGTTCGTACGAAAGTCCTGAGTTGCAATTTGGACCGCCAACTCTCAGAACCTTGAATCTGGAACCAAAGGTCGTCGCGTTTAATCTGGGCCAAAAGATCAATGTGGAATACACCGTCAACCGCGATGGTGAAACGCCGGTCATGTCCGACGCACTCGAATTGAACGTACTCGACCTGCCTGCGGAGGCGCTGGAGAAAGGCCGGATACTTGAAGCTCAGGACGGCGGCAATGGGGCCGAGCTGGATCTGACCACCGACACCGAAGACCGCACGGTGCGCATTGAGAACTGGCCGCTGATGGCCGTCGGGCAATGGTGCTGGATCGTGCTGAAGGGCAAGAAGGCGGATGGCTCTGACTACGATAAAGCGCTGTTCAAGGGGCAAGTCGATCAGGACTGGATCACCCTGGGCTATATCGAGATGCCAGTTCCTTACAGTGAGCTGAAGGAACTGGCCAATGAATCGAACCTGACGCTTGAGTACAAGGTTGCGTTTGATCAGGTTGATGACGAGAGCAAGGCGCACGGCTCAATGGTGCGAAGCTATATCGTTAAAACTCCTGCTGCGGTGGTGAAACCCACGATTGGCGAAGTGACGGACGCCGATGGCACGCCACTCACCAATCCCGGCACAACCACCAAAACGCCGTTGAAGCTCAAAGGCACGGTAGCTGCCGGTAAAAAAGTCGATATTTATGAAGGCGAAAATAAGCTGGGTGAGGCCACGGTGACGGAGACAGCGTGGGAGTTCGGCACGCAGGTCTTGTCTCCAAAAGAGTATGTGCTCAAGGCCAAAGAACAGGGGGTCGGTGGGCAGGAATCAGACACCTGGATCGTTACCGTGGAGGCGGTGGAGGTGGAGAAACCCACGATTGGCGAAGTGACGGACGCCGATGGCACGCCACTCACCAATCCCGGCACGACCACCAAAACGCCGTTGAAACTCAAAGGCACAGTTGCTGCCGGTCAAAAAGTCGATATTTATGAAGGCGAAAATAATCTGGGTGAGGCCACGGTGACGGGGACGGCGTGGGAGTTCGACACGCAGGTCTTGTCTCCAAAAAAGTATGTGTTCACAGCTGTAGAGCAGGGTGTCGATGGGGCAAAGTCGGATGATTGGACCGTTACTGTGGAGGCAGTTTCGACGGAGAAACCGGCCATCAATTCAGTCAAGGACGCTGGGGGAAACGAGGTTCCCAAATACACCACAATCCTCAGTGCGTCGGCGAAACTGCACATCAAGGCGGGCGCGAACGAAAAAGTCGAATTTTTTGTCAATGGCGTCCCAAAGGGTGAAGAAACTGCGGATTCGTTGGGTGATCTGGAATACGACCTGACCGGTCTGGATCTGGAAGAACAGGATCTGACGGTGAAAGGCGTTGCCAGCGGATTGATATCGGAAACCTGGACGGTTATCAGAAAAACGGGACCCTCTGACGGAAAACTTGCCATCACCGCTTCCAAAGGCCCTCAGCGCAAGGTAATCCCTCGTGCAGGTGCCACCACGTCCGACACCATCACCGTTTACGGTACGACCCGGTCCTCCACGAACGTCACGGTTTATGATGTTTTTACGGTGCTGAAGACGTTTGAATCTGATCGAAACGGATACTGGAATACTCTCCTGAGCGGTTTGACGGCGCATTACTATCATTTCGCGCTGAGTGCCCCCGACGCAGAACCGCCGATGCTTTGGCCACTGGCGGTATTCGCAGTTGGAACACCCATCATCGAGCGGGCAACTGACCTTGCAGGCACGACGCTCATCCCGCCATACGGAGAGACCTCTGAACAGGCGTTTACGGTATGGGGGGAAGGACCTGTCAGTGGGACGCTCACCCTTCATGAGCTTCTCAGCGACGTGAAAACCCCTGTCACTGTCAATGCAGAAGGTAAATGGCAGTACACGCAACACGCCACAGGGGAGCCCAGAGAATATCACTACGTAGTCTCCGCGCCGGCCGAGGGCTCGCCGAAGTCAAATCTCTATCGAGTGCGTAAGGTCGCGCCGACGAAGTGATGGGGTGTTGATCCGGTATGCGCTGACAGTGGTCAGCGCATCGGAGCCGGGTGTTCGATAAGCGCCAACACTGCCGCTGACGTTGCGGCGACACCTCTGAGAAGGAGCTTACCCATGACGATCGCCACGTGTATCTGACCATCAAACGCGTATTGCCGCTGGTCGGAAACCACCGCCACCCTGTTATTTCTGACAGTAGGCAGCCCATTGGAGCCGGGTGTTAGATGAGCGTCAGCCCTGCCGCTCACATCGCGGCGACTCTTGCGAGAAGGAGATTGCTCATGACCGTTCAAGAAACCGCTCCCAAAACCCGCGCGCCCATTCCGGATCTCGACAAGTTGACGGTCGAGCCGGTGTTGAATGGCACCGATCTGGACTCGATGAGCACTGCCCTCCGGTTTAGGGCTCTGATACCTACAGCGGAATTGCTGTCTGACGACAAGTTCTACATCGAGATTACCGGTGAGCCCGGCACTCCAGACGGCGGGAAGTACACCAGCAACCCGTTGCCCCTAGGGACAACAAACCCCAGAACCTTGAATTTGAAGAAGGAGGTCGTTGCGTTCCTTCTGGGCAAAAAAATGACGGTGAAGTACACCATCCAACGTGTGGGCGAGGACGATAAAACCTCTCCACCTTTAGAGCTCAACGTACTTCCCCTGCCTCAAAGCGAGTTGAAAGCAGCCCGAATCCTTGAGGCGCAGAACGACGGTAACGGGACCGAACTGGACCTGACCAGCCTCGCGACCAACCTTACGTTGCACTTGAATGACTGGCCGTTGATTGCCGAGTTGCAACGGTGCTGGGTTTACCTGGTGGGCAAAAAAGCCGGCGATGTGGATCACACACTCCCGGTGCTGCAATCGGAGCCAGTGGATGGGGCCTGGATCACACGCGGTTATCGTGAGGTTAAGGTGCCTTACGACTACTTCAGGGAATTGCTCAATGGCTCGCGGCTGAAGGTCATCGTCAAGGTCGCGCTGAACCAGGTTGACGACGAGGCTCAGGCGTTTGAGTTCGAGGAGCGAATTTATACCGTTAAAAATGTCGTGGTAGCGAAACCCGAAATCACCAAGGTGACGGACTCTAAAGACAATCCTGTCGCTGACAATGGTGAGACCACCGATACCACGCTGAAGCTGACAATCAAGGCTGAGGCGAAGGAAGAGCTCGAGTTTTTTGTCAACGATGTCCCAAAGGGCAAGTTCTCTGCCGATGACCAGGGTAATTTGACACAGTCGCTGACCGGGCTGGAACTGGGGGGACAGGTTCTCAAGGTGGTGGGCGTCGCCAGTGGGTTGCCGTCGAACATCTGGACCGTGAGGGTGAAGGATGAAGTCTTGGAGCCTGCGATTACACACGTGAAGACATTGGGCGGCACTCCTGTCGAAGATGGGAGTGAAACCTCTGCGACTACGCTGAGAATGAGCGGTACGGCGAAAGCGGGTGAAGAGGTCAAGATTTACGTTGGAAATGACTTTAAGGACACCGTCAGGGCAGTAGGCGGTGCATGGAGTTTCCTGCTGACTGAGTTGAGCCTGACTACGCACATCCTCAAGGTAGTCGCGAGCGGACTGGAATCGAACCTCTGGACTGTCATCGTGGTGGAGTGGAGGGAAGTTGTTGCCATTAGCTCCGTCACAGGGGCGGATGGTATTGCCATCCCCTCCGGGAGTGTTTCAACGGCTACGGGGGTGATATTGGAAGGTACAACTCGTAGCCCCCATCAGATAGGGGAGGTTCATTCCGGCACTCGCTATTTGGGCTCTTTCGACTCCGGCCAGAGTCGTATATGGCGCGTCTCAGCAACGTTAAACATTCAACGCAATGGACTCGTTGCCCGAGTGGGTAATGCGCAGTCAAAAGTGTGGAACGTTTACACGGCGCAAGAGGGCACCCCTTTGATTGACAAGATGGTTGATCTTCAAGGAAACGAAATTCAAAACGGCGGCACAACCACTGCCAGACAGGTAGCGATATACGGTAAGCAGCACCTGAACGACACGTCGAACTCATCAGCGATACCGTCACAAGTGGGCCCGGTCTTGTTTTAGGCAATGGCGAGTGGACGCTAGGTGCGGCTTTGAGTGTTGGCACACATCGTCTCAAAATCAGAGAAATTCCTGATCGGGGCGTGGAGTCGCCGCTCTGGACCGTTACCGTTATGTAGACGAGCAGCCCAGTAAGGGATTACTTGAGCGAAACAGGTCCACTGAAGTTCGTCCCTTCAGTGGGCCTGTTTGTAGTCGTTATCAGCGATTGCTGCGCCCCGAGGTTGTGTGCAAGCGCCTGAATCTGCTTTTCGTCCGACAGTTCGATCGGGTAACAGACTCCTTTCATATCCGACCATCAATCGCTCATTGCCGCTGGTCGGAAACCACCGCCTACCTGTTATTTCTGACAGTAGCCGGTGCCCTGGGGGCAGGTGTTAGATGAGCGTCAGCCCTGCCGCTCATGTTGCGGCGACTCTTGCGAGAAGGAGATTGCTCATGACCGCCCAGGAAACCGCTCCCAAAACCCGCGCGCCTATTCCGGATCTCGACAAGTTGAAGATCAGGCAGGCGCCGGATGACGCCACACTCGACCCGCTCGCGGCGATGACCAGCCTGACCGCGTTGATACCTGCCACGGGGTTGGAGCCTACCGACCAGTTTTATGTCGAGATTATCGGTGAGCCCGGCACTCCAGACGGCGGGAAGTACACCAGCCCTACGTTGACGCTGGGGACAACAACCTCCAGAACCTTGAATGTGAAGAAGGAGGTCGTGGCGTTCCTTCTGGGCAAAAAAATGACGGTGAAGTACACCATCCAACGTGTGGGCGAGGTAGATAAAACCTCTCCGCCTTTAGAGCTCGACGTACTTCCCCTGCCCCAAAGCGAGTTGAAGGCAGCCCGAATCCTTGAGGCGCAGAACGACGGTAATGGGACCGAACTGGACCTGACCGGCAGCACTGCCAACCTTACCGTGCGCTTGGGAATCTGGCCGTTGATTGCCGAACAGCAACGCTGCTGGATTTATCTGGCGGGCAAGAAGACCGGTGATGAGGAGCACACGCTCACTGTGCTGCAATCGGAGCCAGTGGATGGGGCCTGGATGACTAACGGTTACCACGAGGTGAAGGTGCCTTACGACTACTTCAGGGAATTGCTCAATGGCTCGCCGTTGAAGGTCATCGTCAAGGTCGCGCTGAACCAGGAAAGCGATGAGGCTCAGGCGTTTGATTTCGAGGAGCGAATGTATACCGTTAAAAATATCGTAGCGGTGGCACCCACAATTGGTGAAGTGAAGGACTCCGCAGGCACGACGATCACCAATCCCGGCACGACCACCCAAACGCCGTTGAAACTTACAGGCACGGTGGCTTCGGGGGAAAAGGTCAAGATTTATAACGGCGCCACTTTGCTGGGCGAGGGCAAGTCGACGGGGGCTACCACGTGGGAGTTCGAAACGCCGACGTTGTCTCCTGCAGAATATGTGTTCAAAGCGATAGGGCAGCATGGCAGCTTGCCGGAATCCGACAACTGGACCATTACCGTGCAGGCGGTGGTGAAACCCACGATCAGTATGGTGAGGGACGCCGCAAGCGTGCTGATCGACAATCCCGGCACGACCAGCAAAACGCCATTGCAGCTTAACGGCGCGTTTGGTACGGCTAAAAAGGTCGACATTTACGACGGCGCCAATCGGCTGGGCGAGGCTAGGATGTTAGGGGGCGGGTGGAGGTTCGATACTCAAGTGTTGCCTGCGAAGACGTATGTGTTCAAGGCTAAAGAACAGGGAGGCGATGAGCTGGAGTCCGGCACCTGGACCGTTACCGTGCAGGCGGTGCCGGTGGTGCCCACGATCAGTATGGTGAGGGACGCCGCAAGCGTGCTGATCGACAATCCCGGCACGACCAGCAAAACGCCGTTGCAGCTTAACGGCGCGTTTGGTACGGCTAAAAATGTCGACATTTACGACGGCGCCAATCGGCTGGGCGAGGCTGCGGTGCTCGGTGGCGGGTGGCGGTTCGATACTCAGGTGTTGCCTGCAAAAGAGTATGTTTTCAAGGCTAAGGAACAGGGAGGCGATGAGCTGGAATCAGGCACCTGGACGGTTATAGTGGTGCCAGTAGGAACTCCAACCATTGAGTCAGTGAATGAGCTTGGCGGACGAAAAATTATTCGTGGCGGTGTCACCACAGAAACGACTGTGAAGCTCACAGGCACCGCTCTCCCCGGCAAGGACATCGATGTTTTTGATGGGGCCAACACGGTGCCGGCCAAGGCGGATGAAAAAGGGGTATGGAATGCCACGTTTGGTGGGCTAAGTCGTTCAGTCCATGAATTCAAGGCCAAAATACGTGGTGAGAATCTAGAGTCTGTTTCCTATCCAATCCTCGTGATGCATCCAGGTGGATTGCCATAGTCGATCGGAACTAGTCACCGGGCTGAGCTGGTAAAAAGCCCACTGAGGATCATTCCTCCAGTGGGCTTTTGTTTGTCCGTCGCTGCGGATTACGGCGCAAACGGCATCACGCGCTTGTGATGAGTCTTGCGATACGTATCACAGATGATCCTGAACGCCTCTTCACGCACCGGCTCTCCGTGCAGGAATGCGTCGATCTCGGCATAGGTCACGCCATGGGACGCTTCATCCGGCTTACCGGGCGACAGGTCTTCAAGGTCGGCAGTCGGGACTTTTTCCACCAGCGGCTCCGGCGCGCCAAAGCTGCGGGCGATGGCTCGGACCTGGTTTTTTACCAGACCGCTCAGCGGCGCGAGGTCGCAGGCGCCATCACCGAACTTGGTGAAGAACCCCATCACCGCTTCTGCCGCGTGGTCGGTGCCGATCACCAGGCCGTGGGCGGCGCCAGCGATGGTGTATTGCGCGACCATGCGCATCCGCGCCTTGGTGTTGCCCAATACAAAGTCCACCGAGACCGCGTGCTTGCCTTCGAAGGCGGCGACTTCATTGGCCAGCGACTTGACCGCCGGGCCGATGTTCACGGTGTGGCGCTCATCCGGGGCGATGAAGTCCACCGAGGCTTGCGCATCGTGTTCATCGAACTGGGTTTGGTACGGCAGGCGTACGGCAATGAACTTGTAGCCCGCATCACCGCTGCGCTCGCGTAATTCGCGCACGGCGCGCTGGGCCAACAGGCCGGCGGTCAACGAGTCGACGCCGCCGCTGATGCCGAGCACCAGCGTCTTCAGTCCGGAATTGACCAGGCAATCCTGGATAAAGGTAATCCGCCGTGCGACTTCAGCCTCCAGGGCTGCCAGGTCGGCGAAAGGCGGTTGGACCTTGAGCTGTTCAGCAATCTCACGCTGTACGGCTTGCATGAATTCACTCCTTGCTTGATGTGCCAGAGAGGGCGGCAGGTACTTGAAACACATGTCGCAAATAGGCGACGAAATTCGGGTCTTTGCAGTGCGTCTTGCCGGCCTCATCGGAGATCTTGGCGACGGGCTGACCATTGCAGGCGGCCATTTTAAGCACGATGCTCATCGGCTCGACACCTGGAATATCGCACGTCAGGTTGGTGCCAATACCGAAGCTGACATTGATCCGACCGCGCAGCGCCCGGAATATCTCCAGCGACTTGGGCAGCGTCAGGCTGTCGGAGAACACCAGCGTCTTGCTCATCGGCTCGATACCGAGCTTATGGTAGTGGGCGATGGCTTTTTCGGCCCAGGCAATCGGGTCCCCGGAGTCATGGCGCAAACCGTCGAAGAGCTTGGCGAAATACAGGTCGAAGTCGTTGAGAAAGGCATCGGTGGTGATGCAATCGGTCAGGGCAATCCCCAGCAGGCCGCGGTATTCGCGAACCCAGCAATCGAGGGCGGCGGCCTGGCTGTCGATCAGGCGTGGGCCGAGTTGCTGGTGGGCCATGATCCATTCGTGAGCCATGGTGCCGAGCGGCTTCATGTCCAGTTCGCGGGACAGGTGCACGTTGCTGGTGCCGACGAAACGTCCGGGGAAGTCGTGCTTGAGCACGTTCACCACTTCTTCCTGCACCCGGTAGGAAAAGCGCCGGCGAGTACCGAAATCCGCCACCTGCAGGTGCGAGAGTTCTTCTGCGCTGGCATTGGCGCTCAACCAGTCGAACTTGCGATAGAGCTGCTCGCGGGCCTGCTCCATGACGACTTCACGGTAGCGATAGCGGTTGCGCACTTCGCTGACGACCGCCAGCAGCGGCACTTCGAACAGAATCACATGCAACCACGGCCCGCGCAGACGGATGAACAGCTCGCCGTTCTCGATACCGGTGTGGATATAACGCAGATTGAAGCGGAACAACCCGAGAAAACGCAGGAAATCCGGCTTCAGGAAACTGATGCGCTCCAGAAAGCTCAGCTGATCGGCGCTCAGGCTCAATTCCGCCAGACGCTCGATCTGAAAGCGAATCTCCGCCAGGTACGGGCGCAGATCCTCACTGTTACGGCAGCGGAACTCCCATTCGACTTCAACGTTGGGGTAGTTGTGCAGCACCGCCTGCATCATGGTCAGTTTGTAGAAGTCGGTGTCGAGCAAGTTCTGCACGATGCGATCGGCAAACACACTCTCGCTCATAACGGGAATCTCCATGCTGGCCGCCGCTGATGGTAGCGACGTTTCAGCTGTTTCAATGAATGGGGCTAGTGGCGCATATCGGTGGCACGCTTTGCCAGCGTTTTTTACATTTATACCCCCGCGTAGGAGCTGCCGCAGGCTGCGATCTTTTGATCTTGAAAAACAAAATCAAAAGATCGCAGCCTGCGGCAGCTCCTACGGTGGGGAGGTGTTTGGACTATCGATCTGCTCCAGCATCCACTTCACAAAGTCCCGCACCTTGGGTACTTCCGCCGAATGTTCTGGATAGGCCAGGTAATACGCGTCGCTGCTGGGCATCGCGTGTTGCCAGGGGATGACCAGTTTACCGTCGGTCAATTCTTCTTCCACCAGAAACCGTGGCAGCAGGGCGACGCCGCAGCCGACTTGTGCCGCGCGGATGCACATATAAAAGGTTTCGAAGCGCGGGCCGTGATAGCTGTGTTCGGTCTGGTAACCCTGGCTGTCGAACCAGTCGTGCCAGGCCTGGGGGCGCGAGGCGTTTTGCAACAGCACCAGATCGCTGAGTTGAGTCGGGTCGGTGAAGGGCTGTTCCGGCAGGCTGCCCGGTGCGCAAACCGGCACCAGCTCTTCGCCGAACAGTTTCAGGCACTCGGTGCCGGGCCGCGAACCCTGGCCGAAATAGAACGCCAGGTCGCTGCGCCCTTGCAGCAGGTCGTCAGCCTCCTGTTCGGTACACAGGTCCAGATGAATATGCGGATGCCGCAGACGCCAGCCTTTAAGACGAGGCACCAGCCAGCGAGCGCCGAAGGTCGAAGGCGTGGACACCCGCAGGACTTCGGTTTCTCCGCCATAGGAACGCAGATAGTGGGTCGACATCTCGACTTGCGTGAGGATTTTTCGCACTTCAACCAGGTACAAATCCCCGGCCGGAGTCATTTGCAGGCGTCGGCGCACCCGGCGAAACAGCAGGTGCTGCAGCAATTCTTCGAGTTGCGCGACCTGCTTGCTCACGGCGCTTTGCGTCAGGTTCAGCTCTTCAGCGGCGCGGGTGAAGCTCAGGTGACGAGTGACCGCCTCGAAACACTGCAGCGCAGTGATCGACGGCAAGTGGCGTTTATTCAGCATGGGAGGCCCTAATTCTTGTTGCAACGCTTTGCATGAATAAACGGAATGATATCTCGCTTAATCGTCGTTTGTTGGCAAGTCTCGGGGCGGCTACAACTATAGGCCTGAAGCGCCGCGTCAGCGGGCTGTGAATTTTCTGCTTTTCACGTTGAAGGAGTGACCCATGGTTGCCGCATTGCTTGATCGTTTGGGGGTGAACCCGGCCCTGTACCAGAACGGCAAACAGCCCGTGCATTCACCGATCGACGGCAGCCAGATGGCCTCCGTGAACTGGGAAGGCGCTGCTGAAGTCGAGCAGCAGGTCAGTCGCGCCGAGCATGCGTTCGACCTGTGGCGCAAGGTTCCGGCCCCGCGTCGTGGCGAGCTGGTGCGCCAATTGGGCGACATTTTGCGTGAATACAAGGCTGATCTGGGCGAGCTGGTTTCCTGGGAGGCCGGCAAGATCACTCAGGAAGGTCTGGGTGAAGTTCAGGAAATGATCGACATCTGCGACTTCGCTGTCGGCCTGTCCCGTCAGCTCTACGGTTTGACCATCGCTTCCGAACGTCCGGGCCACCACATGCGTGAGTCCTGGCATCCGCTGGGCGTGGTCGGGGTGATCAGCGCGTTCAACTTCCCGGTTGCGGTCTGGGCCTGGAACACCACACTGGCGCTGGTCTGCGGCAACTCGGTGATCTGGAAACCGTCGGAGAAAACCCCGCTCACCGCACTGGCCTGCCAGGCGCTGTTCGAGCGCGTATTGAAGAACTTCAGCGATGCACCGCAGTACCTCAGTCAAGTCATCATCGGTGGCCGCGATGCCGGTGAAGCGCTGGTGGACGACCCGCGTGTGGCCTTGATCAGCGCCACCGGCAGCACCCGCATGGGCCGCGAAGTCGCGCCGAAAATCGCCGCACGCTTTGCTCGCAGCATTCTGGAGCTGGGCGGCAACAACGCGATGATCCTCGGCCCAAGCGCCGACCTCGACATGGCTGTGCGGGCGATTCTGTTCAGTGCGGTCGGCACCGCCGGTCAGCGTTGCACCACCCTGCGTCGCTTGATCGCCCACGAGTCGGTCAAGGAAGAAATCGTCACCCGCCTCAAGGCGGCGTACTCCAAAGTGCGCATCGGCCATCCGCTGGAAGGCAACCTTGTGGGTCCGCTGATCGACAAGCACAGCTTTGAAAACATGCAGGACGCGCTGGAGCAAGCCTTGAGCGAAGGCGGCCGGGTGTTTGGCGGCAAGCGTCAGCTCGAAGACAAATTCCCGAACGCCTACTACGTTTCGCCGGCCATCGTCGAAATGCCAGAGCAGAGCGATGTGGTGCGCAGCGAAACCTTCGCGCCGATTCTGTACGTAGTTGGCTACAAGGACTTCGCCGAAGCGCTGCGCCTGAACAACGCCGTACCACAAGGTCTGTCGTCGTGCATCTTCACCACTGACGTACGTGAAGCCGAGCAGTTCATGTCGGCGGTGGGCAGCGACTGCGGCATTGCCAACGTCAACATCGGTCCGAGCGGTGCGGAAATCGGCGGCGCCTTTGGTGGCGAGAAAGAAACCGGCGGCGGTCGCGAGTCCGGTTCCGATGCATGGCGCGGTTACATGCGTCGCCAGACCAACACCGTCAACTACTCGCTGGAGTTGCCGTTGGCCCAGGGGATTACGTTCGACTGATGGAATTGCGGTACTCCTGAAAAGATCGCAGCCTGCGGCAGCTCCTACAAAGAAGCGCCATACACCCGTAGGAGCTGCCGCAGGCTGCGATCTTTCAGGGTTGGTTAGGTTTCTGATCGGAGTCTGGCAATGCCGTTACGCGAAGAATGCTTATGGGAAAAACTGACGCCGCAACGGCCTGACCGGGCGGCGCTCAAGGGCGAGGTGACGGCGGACGTCTGTGTGATCGGCGCCGGCTTCACCGGGTTGTCAGCGGCGGTGCATTTGCTGGAACAGGGCAAAAGTGTCTGCGTGCTCGAGGCCAAGCGCTGCGGGCAGGGCGGTTCGGGGCGTAACGTCGGGCTGGTGAATGCCGGGATGTGGATTCCCCCGGACGAAATCGAAGCCGGGTTCGGCGAAGCGATCGGCAGCCAGCTCAATCGCATGCTCGGGGCCGCACCTGCTCTGGTGTTCAGCCTGATCGACAAATACAACATCGATTGCCAGCTACGCCGTGAAGGCACGCTGCACATGGCGCACAACGCCCGTGGCGAAGCCGATCTGCGCAGTCGTGAAGCACAATGGAAACGCCGCGGTGCGCCCGTGGAGTTGTTGACCGGTGCCGCTTGCGAACAGGCCACCGGCACCCGAAAAATCGCCGCCGCGTTGCTCGACCGCCGCGCCGGCACGCTCAATCCGATGGCCTACACCAGCGGTCTGGCCAAGGCTGCCGCGGACCTGGGCGGCCAGCTGTTCGACCATTCAGCGGTGACCCGACTCGAACGTCAGGGCCAGCGCTGGTCGGTGCAAACCGCCGAGGGTTCGGTCATGGCCGAGCAGGTGGTGATCGCCTCCAACGCCTACACCGAAGGCGACTGGACTGAACTGCGGCGCAATTTCTTCCCCGGTTACTACTATCAGGTGGCTTCCGTGCCGTTGACCGAAGAAGCCGCGCAGCAAATCCTGCCGGGTGGCCAGGGTTCCTGGGACACCCGTCAGGTGCTCAGCAGTATTCGTCGCGATAAAGACGGCCGGTTGTTGCTCGGCAGCCTGGGCAATGGCAATCAGAAACCAACGTGGTTCCTCAAGGCCTGGGCTGATCGGGTTCAGCAGCATTACTTCCCCTACCTCAAACCGGTGGAGTGGGAGTGCACCTGGACCGGTTGCATCGCGTTTACCCCCGATCACTTGATGCGTTTGTTCGAGCCGGCGCCCGGTTTAGTGGCAGTCACCGGTTACAACGGCCGTGGCGTGACCACCGGCACGGTGGTTGGTAAAGCCTTCGCCGATTACTTGTGTAACGGAAATCCTCAGGCGCTACCGATTCCCTTCGCCCCCATGCAGCCACTGGCCGGGGTGGGCTTGCGCAGTTGCTTGTACGAGGTCGGGTTTTCGCTCTATCACGCGGGCCAGTGCCTGCGGATTGTCATCTGATTGAGGAAATATGTTGCGGGAAGCGGCGCTTTTCGGCGTAGCGGCTAGCCTGTAATGGTGCGTGTTGTAGCAGTTGCGCACCGGCAGTGTGCAGTTCGGTGACGCACGCTGTTACAGGCTGGTTGCACGTCGTTTGGCGCCGCGGTTGCAATGATGGCGCGCTCGGGTTGCGCCTAAAAAAATAAATGGTTTCACCTTCCGCGGTTTAGACGGTTGCACGCCCAATGAAAAAGGGCCCGAAATAGTCGAAATAACAATAAAGCAGCGACTTTTTGAAGAATAAAAAACTGATGGCACGCCACTTGCTCTGCGGTTGTAGCTGAATCAAAGCTTCCGCTGAAGTTGCTGTGCTAACTAAAAAACCTCAGGAGCACCATCACATGTCGCAGACGTTTTACAGGAAAGGTTTTCTGGCACTCGCAGTCGCTACTGCATTGGGTGTTTCTTCGTTTGTTCAGGCTGATGTCAAAATTGGCGTGGCAGGTCCGATGACCGGTGCTAACGCTTCCTTCGGCTTGCAATACATGAAAGGCGCGCAAGCTGCGGCGGATGCAATCAACGCCAAGGGCGGCATCAACGGCGAAAAAATCGTACTGGTCCAGGGCGATGACGCCTGCGAACCGAAACAGGCTGTGGCTGTCGCGAATAAAATGGTGCAGGACAAGGTTATCGGCGTTGTCGGGCACTTCTGCTCGTCGTCGACCATCCCTGCTTCCGAGGTCTACTCCGACGCCGGCATCATCGCCATCACTCCGGGTTCTACCAACCCGACGGTCACCGAGCGCGGCCTGCCCGCCATGTTGCGTTTGTGCGGGCGTGATGACCAGCAAGGTATCGTCGCGGGCAACTACATCGTCGACGTCCTGAAAGGCAAGAAAGTTGCCGTTATCAACGACAAAGACACCTACGGCAAAGGCCTGGCGGACGCGACTGCCAAGCAGTTGACCGCGCGTGGCGTGAAACCGGTTCTTGAAGAAGGCCTGACCCGTGGCGAGAAAGACTTCAGCGCCCTGATCACCAAAGTCCGTTCGGTAGGGGCTGATGTCCTTTACTTCGGCGGTCTGCACCCGGAAGCGGGCCCACTGGTTCACCAACTGCGTGAGCAAGGTCTGAAAGACGTCAAGTTCATGTCCGATGACGGCATCGTGACGGACGAAATGGTGACGACTGCCGGTGGTGCTCCGTTCGTCGACGGCGTGTACATGACTTTTGGCGCTGACCCGCGTCTGATTCCAGACAGCAAGACTGTCGTAGACACCTTCCGCAAGTCCGGTTACGAGCCTGAAGGCTACACCCTGTACGCCTACGCCACGGTGCAAGCCCTGGCTGCCGGCTTCAACGGTGCCAAGTCGAACAAAGGTGAAGACGCCAGCAAATGGCTCAAGGCGCACCCGGTGGAAACCGTGATGGGCAAGAAGGAGTGGGATAGCAAGGGCGACCTGAAAGTCTCCGACTACGTGGTTTACCAGTGGGATGCGGCGGGCAAATACAAACAGCTGGAAAAACAGAAGTGAGATAAACGCATCGTCAGGCCTGGGTCTCTCGATATCCGTCGTGGGGCGCAGGCCGGGCTTTGGTCATGGGTTCTGCAGTCGTGCCGACCCGGTATTTTTCTTCTGAGCCACATGAAGCCGGCCAGGTGCGCCTCACAAGGGCTCATCGACACCGGGTTCGCGGTGGCCTCTCAAGTTAGTGAGAGTGCATGATGGACGGTATTTTCCTGCAACAAGTTATCAACGGTCTGACGCTCGGATCGGTCTACGGCCTGATCGCCATCGGCTACACAATGGTCTACGGCATCATCGGCATGATCAACTTCGCCCACGGCGAGGTTTATATGATTTCCGCGTACCTCGCGGCGATCAGCCTGGCTTTATTGTCCTACTTTGGTGTTGAATCCTTTCCGTTGTTGATCCTGGGCACCCTGCTGTTCACGGTCTTCGTGACTGGCATGTATGGCTGGGTCATCGAGCGCATCGCTTACAAACCGCTGCGCAACTCCACCCGACTGGCACCGCTGATCAGTGCTATCGGCGTTTCCCTGATCCTGCAGAACTACGCACAGATCGCTCAGGGCTCACGGCAACAGGGTATTCCTACGCTGCTGAGCGGTGGGCTGAGATTCGAAATCGGTACGGGTTTTGTGCAGATCACCTACACCAAGATCTTTATTCTGGTCGCAGCGTTTGTCGGGATGGCCCTGCTGACCTACATCATCAAATACACCAAGTTGGGGCGCATGTGTCGTGCGACCCAACAAGACCGCAAGATGGCCTCGATCCTCGGGATAAACACCGACCGGGTGATCTCCTACGTGTTCATCATCGGTGCCGCCATGGCTGCGCTGGCCGGTGTCTTGATCACGGTGAACTACGGCACCTTCGATTTCTACGCAGGCTTCGTGATCGGCATAAAGGCCTTTACCGCTGCGGTGCTCGGCGGGATTGGTTCGCTGCCTGGCGCCATGCTCGGCGGGATCATTCTCGGCGTTTCCGAGTCGCTGTTTTCCGGCGTGATCAACTCTGACTACAAGGACGTCTTCAGCTTCTCGCTGCTGGTACTGATCCTGATTTTCCGTCCTCAAGGCCTGTTGGGTCGCCCACTTGTGGCGAAGGTATAAGTATGTCCGACACTAATAAAAAACCTATCGATGTCAAAAAAAGCCTGATCGACACGATTCTGGCCGGGTTGATTGCCCTGATTGTCTTCGGCCCGATCGTGGGCGTAGTACTTGAAGGTTATAGCTACAACCTGCAGCCAACGCGTGTGGCCTGGATGGTCGGGGCGGTGATGATCGGGCGTCTGGTCTTGAGCCTGTTCATGCAAACCGCCAAGGGCGTGAAGGTTCAGCAAAGCTTCGAAGTCATCGGCTCAGGCGTGCATGTGCTGCCGCCTGATTTCAAGTCGCGGCTGCGCTTCATCATCCCGGCGTTGATCGTGATCGCTATCGTGTTTCCGATCTTCGCCGACAAGTACCTGCTGACGGTGGTGATCCTGGGCTTGATCTACGTGTTGCTGGGCCTTGGCCTGAACATCGTGGTCGGTCTGGCAGGCCTGCTCGACTTGGGTTACGTGGCGTTCTACGCCATCGGCGCTTATGGCCTGGCGCTGGGTTATCACTACCTTGGCCTGGGCTTCTGGACCATGTTGCCGCTGTCGGCACTCATGGCGGCGATGGCCGGATGCATACTCGGCTTCCCGGTCTTGCGCATGCACGGCGACTACCTGGCCATCGTGACCCTGGGCTTCGGTGAAATCATTCGCCTGATACTGACCAACTGGCTGTCCTTCACGGGCGGGCCTAACGGTATGCCGGTGCCATCACCGTCGGTTTTCGGTGTCGAGTTCGGGCGTGTGGCAAAGGATGGCGGGATACCCTTCCATGAATTCTTCGGGACTGAATACAACCCGAACGTAAAGTTCATGCTCATCTATGGCGTGCTGTTCCTCGTGGTGATGCTGGTGCTGTACATCAAGCATCGCCTGACGCGCATGCCGGTCGGGCGTGCCTGGGAAGCCTTGCGCGAAGATGAAATCGCCTGTCGGGCCATGGGCCTCAACCACGTTCTGGTCAAGCTGTCGGCCTTTACCCTGGGGGCTTCCACTGCCGGTCTGGCCGGGGTGTTTTTCGCCAGCTATCAAGGCTTCGTCAACCCGACCTCGTTCTCGTTCTTCGAGTCGGCCTTGATCCTCGCCATCGTCGTGCTCGGCGGCATGGGTTCGACGGTCGGCGTGGTGATCGCGGCGTTCGTGCTGACGGTCGCCCCGGAACTGCTGCGCAGCTTCGCCGAATACCGCGTGTTGCTGTTCGGCATCCTCATGGTGCTCATGATGATCTGGAAACCGCGCGGCCTGATTCGGATCAGCCGTACCGGTGTGACTCCACGTAAAGGTGCCTTGACTGAGAGGGCCGCGCCATGAGCGAAGACATCGTTCTAAAGGTCGAGAACCTGATGATGCATTTCGGCGGCATCAAAGCCCTGAGCGACGTCAGCCTGAAAGTCAAACGTAACTCGATCTTCGCGTTGATCGGCCCCAACGGTGCGGGCAAGACCACGGTGTTCAACTGCCTGACCGGTTTCTACAAGGCCACCGGCGGGCACATCGAACTTAACACCCGAGGGGTGAAAACCAACGTTATCAAAATGCTCGGAGAGCCGTTCAAGGCGACCGATTTCGTTTCGCCGAAAAGTTTCATCAGCCGGCTCCACTTCAAGATGTTCGGTGGCACGCACCTGATCAACCGCGCCGGCCTGGCGCGGACCTTCCAGAACATTCGCCTGTTCAGGGAAATGTCGGTGATCGAGAACCTGCTGGTGGCCCAGCACATGTGGGTCAACCGCAACCTGATGTCCGGCATTCTCAACACCAAAGGCTACCGCAAGGCTGAAAGCGATGCCCTGGACCATGCCTTCTATTGGCTGGAGGTGGTCGATCTGGTGGACTGCGCCAACCGCTTGGCCGGTGAGCTTTCCTACGGCCAGCAGCGCCGTCTGGAAATCGCCCGGGCGATGTGCACCCGGCCCAAGATCATTTGTCTGGACGAACCGGCGGCGGGCCTCAACCCGCAGGAAACCGAGGCGCTCAGCGCGATGATTCGACATCTGCGCGACGACCACGACATTACCGTGGTGCTGATTGAACACGACATGGGCATGGTCATGAGTATTTCCGACCACATCGTGGTGCTGGACCACGGCAACGTGATCGCCGAGGGTGACCCTCAAGCGATTCGCAACGATCCGAAAGTGATTGCCGCCTACCTGGGTGCTGATGAAGAGGAGCTGGTATGAGTCAACCGATCCTCGAACTGAAAGAGATCGACGTGTTCTACGGACCGATCCAGGCCCTGAAAAAGGTCTCGCTGCACATCAACGAAGGGGAAACCGTCAGCCTGATCGGCTCCAACGGTGCCGGCAAATCGACGCTGCTGATGTCGATTTTCGGTCAGCCACGGGCCGCCGACGGGCAGATCGTCTACCGCGGCGTGGACATCACCCACAAGTCGTCCCACTACATTGCCTCCAACGGCATTGCACAGTCGCCGGAAGGGCGGCGGGTGTTCCCCGACATGACCGTCGAGGAAAACCTGTTGATGGGCACGATCCCGATTGGCGACAAGTTCGCCGCCGAGGACATGCAACGCATGTTCGAGCTGTTTCCACGGCTCAAGGAACGGCGCAATCAGCGGGCGATGACCATGTCCGGTGGCGAGCAGCAAATGCTCGCCATCGCCAGGGCCTTGATGAGCCGGCCCAAGCTGCTGCTGCTCGACGAGCCGAGCCTGGGGTTGGCGCCGATCGTGGTGAAGCAGATCTTCGCCACCTTGCGCGAACTGGCGGGCACCGGCATGACCATCTTCCTGGTCGAGCAGAACGCCAACCACGCGCTCAAGCTGTCGGATCGGGCCTATGTGATGGTCAACGGTGAAATCCGTTTGAGCGGCACTGGCAAGGAGCTGCTGGTGAACGAAGAGGTGCGTAACGCCTACCTCGGCGGTCACTAAGCTTCTCTGACATCAAAAACGCCCTGACGGCTCCAGCCTCAGGGCGTTTTTTATTCCCCCGTAGGAGCTGCCGAAGGCTGCGATCTGTTGATCTTTGTGGTTGTCTTGAAACGGTGCTGGTTGTGGAAAAGATCGCAGCCTTCGGCAGCTCCTACGGGGGATGTGGTTTCGGATTTTGAAAATGTGGAAAACAATATTCTCAACCTGTTAAAGCGCGACATAAAGCCGCTGCAAATAGCTGTTTTTCCACAGTTTTGACTTGTCCCCGTTTGCTGTGGAACTGGCTGTGGGTAACATGGGAGCAACTGTCTGTGCGCCTTTAACGGCGTGGCTTGCAGGGTTGTGGTTGTTTTTTGAGCAGGCATTTTTACGTGGCGTTGAGCGAGCATTGTCAACCTTTTTATTGCCGACGCCAGCCGACTGAAAAATCGTTACTCAGCCTGTGGATAAGTCTGTGGTTAAACTCTGGAAAGACTCGGCAAAGGGCCGTAATGACTGGCGTGGAGCCATCGCCTCGGTGACTGGGCGGTCGCACCGGCCGATGCTGGCTACACTTGTCAGTGCCCAGGTCAAGCAAAAAACTTTCAAATCTGCCCGCAAAGCCTTGTAGATAGCGCGTCTCAAGGTTTGCACTTGCCCCCAAAGACTGTGGACGGGGCTGTGGATAAGGTGCGTGCAGTTGGCTACAAGCCACGGGGGGCATGGCGCTGGCGAGGTTGATCGTTTTCTGTACAGCGAACATGACAGAATTTTCATTTTCGCGGTTTTGGGTTCAGGTACTCTGCGCGCCTTGGCGCCCCCGAATGGGCGCTCGTCATTTGACGACATGGAGCCATTGCATGACCGATAGTCCCGCCGAACCCGTCAGCCCAATGCGCCGGCTGCGTCAACGAATCGGCTACCACCTGGCGGTGATGGATCTCGGTGGACGGGGGCTGGCATTGATCGGCGGGCTGATATTCCTGGCCTGGATCAGCTCCGGTATCTACAAGGTTCAGCCGGATGAACAGGGCATCGTGCTGCGCTTCGGGCGCTGGCAGCAGACCGCCGAGTCCGGGCTGCACTATCACTTGCCCTATCCTGTCGAAACCGTCCTGTTACCCAAGATCACTCAGGTCAATCAGCTGCAACTGGGCACCAGTGCCAGCGTGCAGAGCGCGGCGAGCAATGGCGCGCGCGACAAGCAGATGCTCACCGGTGACGAGAACATCGTCGAAGCCGATTGCACGGTGTTCTGGCGAATCAAGGACGCGCGACTCTACCTGTTCAAAATCAGCGACCCCGAGCGCTCGGTGAAACTTGCGGCCGAAAGCGCGCTGCGCGAGGTGATCGGGCGTACGCCGATTCAGTCAGTGATGTCCGATAAACGTGCGCAGATTGCCGATGAAACCCGGGACTTGCTGCAGCAACTGCTGGACCGCGAACAGGCCGGGATTCTCATCACTCAGGTGCAACTGCAACGGGTCGATCCGCCGCCGCAAGTGATCGATGCGTTCAACGACGTGCAGCGGGCCCGCGCCGATCAGGAGCGCGCCCGTAACGAAGCCGAAGCCTATGCCAACGACGTGATTCCCCGCGCCCGCGGCGATGCGGCGCGTATCACCCAGGATGCCGAGGCTTATCAGGCGCAAGTCGGCAACCTGGCCGAGGGCGAGGCCAAGCGGTTTCTCTCGGTTTACAACAGCTACGTGCAATCCAAAGACGTCACCGCCTGGCGTCTGTACATGGAGAGCATGGATGAAGTCCTGAAAAAGGCCTCCAAAGTGATCATCGACTCTTCCGGCAAGGGCATGTCCGGGGTGGTGCCTTACCTGCCGCTGAGCGAGCCGGGCAAACCGCAGCAGAAGGACGCTCGACCATGAACCGCACCTTCAAATGGTTGGCCTTGAGTGCCTGCGCGATTGCGCTCTGGGCGTTGGCCGCGTCAGCCTATGTGGTCGATGAATCACAGCAGGCACTGATCATCCGCTTTGGCGCACCGATGGGCGTGGCCGGGGAGCCGGGGCTCAAGTTCAAGGTGCCGTTCAGCGACTCCATCGTGTTCTACGACAGCCGTCTGCAAACCCTGGCGTCACCGGCCGAACAAGTGATTCTTGGCGATCAGAAGCGTATCGAGGTCGAGACCTATACGCGTTTTCGCATCAACGACCCGCTGCGTTTCTATCAGACGGTCGGAACGCTGGATCAGGCCAATGCGCAACTGACACAAATGGTCAGCTCTTCGTTGCGCCGGGAGTTGGGTCAGATATCGCTGCGTTCGCTGTTGTCACCGGCCCGTCAGCAGGAAGTCGCGATCATCGAGAAAGACGTGGCCGACAAGGCCCGCGCACTCGGCATCGACGTGACGGAGGTGCGCCTGCACCGTGCCGACCTGCCGCTGGAGGCCAGTCAGGCGATTTACGACCGGATGAAATCCGAGCGCCAACGTGAAGCCAAGGAGTTGCGCGCGCAGGGGTTTGAATGGGCCCAGCAGATCCAGGCCAAGGCCGACCGTGATCGTACCGTGTTGTTGTCCGAGGTCCAGCGCCAGTCGGCCATTACCCATGGTGAAGCGGATGCGGCGGCCAACCAGATTCTCTCGGCGGCGTTCAGCAAGGATCCGCAGTTCTACAAGTTGTACCGCTCGTTGCAGACCTACCGTCAGGCGCTGTCTGACAGTCAGCCGATGCTGGTGCTGACGCCTGATGCGGAGTTTCTCAAGCAGTTCCGGACCGGGCCGGCCACGACCGGCGGCCAGTCGCGACAGCCATGAGCGACCTTCGCGCAGACCGCCGGGTTGAGCGGCTCGCCGGGATGATGTTTCGATGACGCAGTCTCTTGCCGGGAAAACGCTCGATGTTATTTGACGGTGCGCTGCACGCGCTGAGTATGGTCTTTGAGGTGTTCCTGCTGGACCTGATCCTGTCCGGCGACAACGCGTTGGTGATCGCCATGGCCTGTCGTGGGCTGCCGCCGGATCAACTCAAACGAGCCGTGTTGATCGGCACCAGTGGCGCTATCGCCCTGCGGGCATTGCTGACCACGCTGGCCGGTTGGTTGCTGCTGGTGCCTTGGCTCAAGTTGATCGGCGCCGTGCTGTTGCTGGTGATTGCAGTACGACTGCTGACTGAGGAAGACGCGAACGAAGAGGGCAACTCGTCAGACAGTTCGCCACAGACCTTGGGTGGTGCGGTGGTCACGGTGCTGACCGCCGATCTGATCATGAGCATGGACAACGTGGTCGGGTTGGCGGCGGTGGCTCAGGGCAGTGTCTTTTATCTGGTGCTGGGGTTGCTGTTGAGCGTGCCGCTGCTGATGTTCGGCAGCCTGCAGATCACCCGGTTGTTGCAGCGTCAGCCGTTGCTGGTGTCGATTGGTGCGGCACTGCTGGGCTATGTCGCGGGGGATATTGCAGTGTCCGATCCGGTGGTGGTGGGCTGGGTCAACAGCCAGTCGCCGGCGCTCAATCAGGTGCTGCCGCTGTTGTGCGCGGTGTATGTGGTGCTTCAGGCGCGGATCATTCGTCGGCAGCGTGCACGATTACCCAAACCGGCCGTCAAGCCACGGATTGCGCCCGTTGTCGAGTTCCAGGAGTCGATCCGCGCACCGGTTGCGTTGCCTGTCGTGAAGCCCGAGGTCGTCCTGACTGCACCGCCTGCGGCTGCGATTGAGGCGACTGGAGACGAGCCGCCTCGGCGCCTGGCTCGGTGGTTCGGCGGCTACAGTGGCTGGGCGACGGTGTTGGCCGGGCTTGCGGGTATTTTCGTGATCAGTGCGGCGTTGTATAGCCTGGTGGGCGGCTTGTCGGGTGGTCTGCTGCCCACGCCGCAAAAGGATTATGTGTATGTCTGCACCGGTGCCAGTACCACCCTTTACTATCGGCCCGGCGGCAGCACGATCCGGATGGTCACGGGCGGCGGTGAAGCCACGGGTTATGTGAGGTACAAATCAATCCTCTGGCAGAACCCGCAGAACGCCCTCAAGGAGCTGCATCTGACGCCTCCCAGCGAGATCGAAAAAACCAGTCCCACGGTCGTCACCCTCAATGGCGGCAGCTTCTCGCAGATCCAGTGCACGCGCAGTCTGTGACGTGAGCGTTGCTGACCCGGTTGCCGCTGTGCTCCGGGCCGGGCATGCTGCTGGTTGATTTTCTATTCCACTGGCTGCCTGTCAGCCCAACCCAGGAGAACACGATGTCCAACACCCTGTTTATTACCGGCGCGACGTCCGGTTTTGGTGAAGCCTGTGCCCGTCGTTTTGCCGAGGCCGGCTGGAAACTGGTGCTGACAGGCCGTCGTGAAGAGCGTCTGAATGCGCTGTGCGCCGAATTGTCGAAGCAGACCGAAGTCCATGGCCTGGTGCTCGACGTGCGTGACCGCAAGGCCATGGAAGAGGCGATTGCCAATCTGCCGCCGTCGTTTGCCACGTTGCGCGGGCTGATCAACAACGCTGGCCTGGCCTTGGGTGTAGACCCGGCACCCAAGTGCGATCTGGACGATTGGGACACCATGGTCGACACCAACATCAAAGGCCTGATGTACAGCACTCGCCTGCTGCTGCCGCGCTTGATTGCCCACGGTCGCGGCGCCGGGATCATCAACCTCGGTTCCATCGCCGGCAACTACCCGTACCCGGGCAGCCACGTGTATGGCGCGACCAAAGCCTTCGTCAAACAGTTCTCGCTGAACCTGCGTTGCGACCTGCAAGGCACCGGTGTGCGCGTGAGCAACATCGAGCCGGGTCTGTGTGAAAGCGAGTTCTCGCTGGTGCGTTTTGCCGGTGACCAGGCTCGCTACGACGCCACCTATGCAGGCGCCGAGCCGATCCAGCCGCAGGATATCGCCGAGACGATCTTCTGGGTCCTCAATGCTCCGGCGCACATCAACATCAACCGTCTGGAGTTGATGCCGGTGAGCCAGACCTGGGGTGGGTTTGCGATTGACCGCAGTAGTAAGGCTTAAGACCGCGTAACGGCTATCGCGAGCAAGCTCGCTCCCACAGTCATTATTGGTGTGCCTGAGATTGCAGGCACACCAAAGATCCAATGTGGGGGCGGGCTTGCTCGCGATAGCGGTCTTTCTGTCAGCCGAAATATTCGGCCAAACCGCGATAGCAGGTCGCCAAATGGTAAGGCGTGGTCGATGGCATGTCTTGACGGCTGACCGCGCCGCTGGCGTCCAGGCACTCGTACCAGCCCCCGACATGCAGGAAGCGTTGCTGCAAGGCTTTCAACTGACGCTCAAGCAAGGCTTCACTGTCAGGGCGCAAGGTCAGGGCGCGCAGGTATTCGGCCTGGGCCCAGATGCGTTGGGTTTCATCGCGGGGTCTGCCGTCCAGCTCAAGGTCGAGCATCGCTCGCACTGCGCTGCTCTGCTGATCGACACCCAACTGTTCGGTAAAGGTGAATGCGCGGGTCAGCGAGGCGTGCAGTGTTGAGCCGCGCAGTGCCGCCGATGATTCCAGCAAAAAGAACCATTCGAACTGATGCCCAGGCTCAAACCAGTTATCCACAGCCCCCAGCGGCTTTTCCATCATTACCCCGTGCTGCGGGTCGATGAAGTGCTTTTGCATGGCCTCGCAGAGTGCGTTGAGCGCGGCCTCGACTGGAGCATCATCGCGTACGGAAAGCGTGGCGAGGAACGCTTCGGCCAAATGCATCAGCGGGTTTTGCAATGGCCCGGTGTTGAGCGACGACCAGTCGCGGTCGAGGCTGGCTTCGTACAGACCGTCGTCCTTGGCGAAACGCTGAGCGACCACTTCTAGCGCGGCATTGAGCACCGATTCCACCAGCGGTTCGCGAACCTTGGCCCAGTAATGGGCGCAGGCAAACAGAATGAACGCGTGGGTGTAGAGGTCTTTGCGCTGATCCAGCGGCGAGCCATGGGTGTCGATGCTGTAGAACCAGCCGCCGTGCTCGGCATCATGGAAATGCCGTTGCAAGGACCGGAACAGCGCTGCGGCCCGCTCTTCGGCGGCCGGCACTTCATCGATCAGGCTGGCGAACAGGTACAGCTGTCGCGCGCAGGCCATGGCCCGATAGCGTTGTGGCGGCAATGGCCGGTGCTCGGCGTCCAGCGCTTCATACGGCAGCGCCATGTCTGCGTTCCAGCCGGGCCCTTGCCAGAGCGGCACGATCACGTCCTGGAAATGCTGCTGCACGGTGGCAAACAGGGCGATCAATTCAGGCTGGGAGGCGGAGCGGGGAGCATGGGGCATTGGCTGGCGTCGTCACGGCAGGAGTGTTTGCGCGACATGGTAGCAGAGAGGTTGGTCTGAAAGACGCGGTGTCTGTAAGACCGCTATCGCGAGCAATCGAGCGTCGACCGGCTGCTCCCACAATTGTCCTGCGAACACAGGTCCACTGTGGGAGCGAGCTTGCTCGCGATGAGGCCGGACAGACGATAGAAAACTCAGCCGGCCAGCAAGCCGTTGTCGCCATGGCCCGGGTGGGCGAAGGCCAGAGCGGGCGTGAGCAGCAGGGCTGCGGCGGCGAAAATGCGTTTGAATGTCATGAATCAGCTTCCTTGTTGATAACCTGTGTGGATAAGTTTCAGGCCGCAGTCAGCAGCCCCTGGCGCTCGATGAAGGCGATGATTTCTTCAAGGCCCTGGCCGGTTTTCTGGTTGCTGAAGACGAACGGCTTGCCGCCGCGCATGCGTTTGGTGTCGCTGTCCATCATCGACAGCGACGCGCCTACCAGCGGCGCCAGGTCGATCTTGTTGATCACCAGCAGGTCGGATTTGCAGATCCCCGGTCCGCCCTTGCGCGGCAGCTTGTCGCCGGCCGAGACGTCGATCACGTAGATCGTCAGGTCCGAGAGTTCGGGGCTGAAGGTTGCCGACAGGTTGTCGCCGCCGGACTCCACCAGAATCAGATCGAGGCCAGGAAAGCGCCGGTTCAGCTGATCCACGGCTTCGAGGTTGATCGACGCGTCTTCGCGAATCGCCGTGTGCGGGCAGCCGCCGGTTTCCACGCCGATGATCCGCTCGGGCGCCAGGGCCTCGTTGCGCACCAGAAAATCGGCGTCTTCGCGGGTGTAGATGTCGTTGGTGACCACCGCCAGGTTGTAGCGATCACGCAGCGCCAGGCACAGGGCCAGGGTCAGCGCGGTTTTGCCGGAACCAACCGGGCCGCCGATACCGACACGCAGAGGTTGTGTGTTCATGTGCTTCTCCAAAATAACAGGGCCAAAATAACAGGCCCTAGGAACGGAACAGACGGCTGTACTGGCGCTCATGGGCCATGCACGCCAGGGACAGGCCGAAAGCGGCGCTGCCGTAGTGTTGGGGATCGATGCTTGAGGCGTTCTGCTGCGCCTGTTGCAGCAGCGGCAGCAATTCGCTGGTGAGCCGTTGCGCGGCTTGCTGGCCCAGCGGCAGCGTCTTCATCAACACCACCAATTGATTCTCCAGCCAGCTCCAGAGCCAGGCGGCCAAGGCATCTTGCGGGTTGATCTGCCAGGCGCGGGCGGCCAGCGCCCAGCCGAGGGCCAGGTGCGGCTCGCTGCGTTGTGCGAGAAAGGCGCGGGCGGCGTCATCCAGTTCCGGCAAGCCGTTGAGCAATTGCTGCAGGGAATAGCCCATTTGCCGGCTCTCCTGATGCAGCTCGCGGGTTTCCCGGCTGGCGCGGTGTTCCTCACAGCGTTGCAGCAATTGCGGCCAGTCTTCATTGGCCGCTGCGGTGCAATGGGCGAGCAACAGCGGCGCTTCGAAACGCGCCAGGTTAAGCAGCAACTGATCGCTGATCCAGCGTTTGGCCGATAGCGGATCGGTCACCCGGCCGTTGTCCACAGCCATTTCCAGGCCTTGGGAATAGCTGTAGCCACCAATCGGCAATTGCGGGCTGGCCAGGCGCAGCAGCGCCCAGGCCGGGTTCATGTGCGTACGCCGAACTGGTGCAGTTTCGGTGGATAGTTGAAATCTTCATCGCCGTGGCGTGAATGATGATGACCACCGCCATAAGCGCCGTGCTCCGGCTGGAACGCTGCTTCGATGTTTTCGGTCCGGGCGCCCAACTGTTCGAGCATGGCTTTGAGCACATAGTCGTCGAGCAGGCGCAACCAGCCGTCACCGATTTGCAGGGCAACGTGGCGGTTGCCCAGGTGATAGGCAGCGCGGGTCAATTCGAAGGCGTTGGCGCAGGTGACGTGCAGCAGTTGCTCGGGACGGGCGCAGACGCGAACGATGCGGCCGTCTTCGGCCTCCAGGCATTCGCCGTCGTACAGCGGCGGCTGGCCACGCTCCAAAAACAACCCGACGTCTTCACCTTCGGCACTGAAACAGCGCAGGCGACTTTTACTGCGCGCCTCGAAGTTCAGGTGCAACTCAGCGGCCCAGACGGGTTGAGGGTCGATTCTGCGATGAATCACCAGCATTGGAAGGCTTCCAGCAAAGGACAATGCTCAGGCTAGAGCAAGGGGCTTGCCAATCGGCCGAGATGTAGGAAATCCCTGTCAGAGCGAAGAAGGTGCTTCTGGGTGTTGCGGGGATTTGAGCGAAGTTGGTGCGTGATGCTTTATGCGAGCACCACTTTGTGGCGCATAAAGAAGGTCGTCCGAACGCTGCCCGAGCCTGCGGCAGCTCCACACAGTATGTGAACACCAAGGCGCTGGCGAAGCCTGCGATCTTTTGACGTTAAAGCCCCTCCAACCCTGCCATCAGATCATTCAGCCGTCCCGTCTTCTCCCTTGGATGGGGTTTGACCTATCAAGGCAACGTCCTTCAATCCTTCGGGACCTCTCCTACATTTTCCCTTCGGCGATTTTGTTAGCGTTCGTGTCATTGCAGCTGGGGTACTCGACTCGGGTGTGAGTGTCCTTAGCCATTGCCGAAGGACGAAGCGCTGCATGGGCGAAGGTTTTGAAGACCAAGATGCGTACTGCTTTGGCAATTACAAAGACTTCAGCGGTTTTCAAATGCCGGATGGACAGAAATGCACCATTTATCCAGGCTGCACGGAATAAGGACATTACCCAATGACAACGTTGAATTCGCAGGTGAAGTCGCTGCTTAAAATCCCTGCCTTGGGGTGTAGCCTCGCTTTAACGGCAGGCTGCGCCACCGGCCAGCCGAACACGTTCACCTTTACCGCCGATCTACCCCCCGACTTTGCCTATCAGGCCATCGCCGTGTATGAGCCGGCCAAAGGGGAAACCTGCAGCGTGCCGGGCGGGAGAAACACGGAAGTGGGGTTCAACTTGAAGTGGCGTGAATCCTACACCCCCACATCTGAAATCGCCCTTCACAGAACGGTCAGCGGCTGCCCCTTGGTGATCAGGCGCATCAAGCTGGAGATCAACGCGACCTATGGCAAAACCCGAAGAGATTTTGGAGGGGACGACGCCGTGGTCGCCATTCGCGATGAGCTGGAGGAGCAGTACAAGGGCACCTTCAGCGAAGCGGGCGAAAGCACCTTCTACGGGCAATGCCAATGGCTGTTCCGCACCATGGGACCCAAACGACGCATCGTAAAAATCCTCGACTGCAAAAAAACCAATGCACTGGGCGAGCCGGGGCGTGGTCGCCCGTTCTCGGCGTACACCCTCGATCAGCTACCGGGTAAAACCGTGAAGATGACGATCAAGTTGGCGGACGAAGAACGGCCCTACATGGGAGATACCTGGGTCAAGGTGCCCAATGGTTGGAAGCGCTGCATGGGCAAAGGTTTTGAAGACCAAGATGCGTATTGCTTTGGCAATTACAAAGACTTCAGCGGTTTTCAAATGCCGGATGGGCAGAAATGCACCATTTATCCAGGCTGCACGGAATAAGGACATTACCCAATGACAACGTTGAATTCGCAGGTGAAGTCGCTGCTTAAAATCCCTGCCTTGGGGTGTAGCCTCGCTTTAGCGGCAGGCTGCGCCACCGGCCAGCCGAACACGTTCACCTTTACCGCCGATCTACCCCCCGACTTTGCCTATCAGGCCATCGCCGTGTATGAGCCGG